>CAZWSD010000178.1:0-6922 GCA_964636535.1 uncultured Acidobacterium sp.
AAGAGGCGACTGGGACAGGACTGGGCCTGTGGGTGAGCGCGCAGATATTGCGCAAGCACCAGGCCACCGTCATGGTGAGAAGCCGGGTTGCGGCAGAGTCGCGAGCGTCGGGGACGGTGTTCCGGGTCTTCTTCCCGGCCGACGGCGTACGCGCGGAGACGATGGCTGAGGTGGTTATTTAGGGACCGGAGTATCGCCTGGCCTTCCAGCCCATTTCATTACGCAGAGCGCAGCTTGAAGGCAGAGGGCGCAATGCGTTGCGTGCGCGGGTGACATGAAAGCGCTGCAGGTTCATGTAGCGGACGCGAAGGCCGCCGATGGTGGCGGGCATATTGCGGGGAACCTGGCCGAGTTGGACGAGAACGAGCAGCGCCGGTTCGGTGGGTCGGTCGAGGCTGGTCGTGACGCCGACGCCGAGGATGGCGGGATCGCGCATGATCTGAGCGCTGTAGCTTGCGACGACGCGCTCGGCATTGAGGATGGCGGCCGCTGGCAGGTCAATGCCGAGTGGGGCGGCGGGGCGAGTTGGAGCAGTTCCGGCCGCGACCGCGGCCGAGGTGGTGGGAATGACCTGGGTGCGGAGGCCGTCGATGGTAGCGGGCACCGGCATGTCAAGGAAGGCGGAATCGACGTAGAGGATGAGGGCCGCGTGGCCGGGGTTGTCGAGGCTGGCGCCGGCGGCTGAACCGAGGATAGAACCGGCTGGAGCAGAGGCGACAAAGCGCTGGTAATCCGGAGACTTAAGGGCATGGGTCACGCGTTGGCGCCATATCTCAGGAATGGTGCGGGCGGGACTGCCGCCGGGAAGGTCGTAATCGACGCAGGTGACGGCGTGCGGGGTTTTGACGCCGACCAGTTGGAGCGGGCTGCCGAGAGCCGAGCCGAGTTCACGCAGGACATCGCGAATCGGATTGACGAGGCTGAGGGCTTCGCCGTCGCCATTGGTTCCACCGGCAAAATAGAGGCCGATGGCTTTTGCGTTGCGGGCATCAAGGACGAGCGCTCCGGAGTCGCCGCTATCCGTGAAGTGGGCGCCGTTGATGGCGATCTGGTGATGGAAGATTTTGGTTGTGTAGGGTTGAGTTTCTGCGCAGTCCTTGTAGTAGTTGACCTTGACGGTTAGGTCGATGGCGCCGATGTGGGAACAGGTAAGGCCGGTGGTGCGGCCGCTTTTTACGACGGGGAAGCTGAGATCGCCGGGCTGGAGCGGCTCGCCGGCGCCGGCGACGGGCGGAGCGGCGGAGAGGGTTCCATTTTCGAGGGGTCCGAGTTCGAGGATGGCTCCGCTGGGGTTGACGGCACCGGGATTGACCGATGCGAGAGCGGCGTCAACATTGGTTTGGCGGGAGGCGATGGGGACGTAGACTTTCAGGGCTCCGATGGGATGGACGGTGGATGCGGGATCGGAAAGCGGGCGGCATGCGCCATCCATGAGACCTGGCTGGATGATGGTGTCGCCCGGCTTGCCCTGGTCGGATTCAGCGAGGACGTGGTTGTTGCTGAGGATGTACTGATTGCCGGCGGCATCCTCGACCAGCGCGCCCAGGGTCCCCCCGCAGCAGTCTGCGATGTAGGATTGGCCGGCGGGGGTGGTGTAGGTATCGAAGTCGTTATCATTGCCGCCGGAACTGCCCAGGAGAGCGTCTCCGCTCTGAATCGCCTGATTGGGCGCTGGGGTGCTGGTGAGGCCGCGATGATTGAGGAGGATCTTGCTGGAGGCGATGGTCTGGGTTCCGTTGGCAGCGGCGATGAGGTAAACGGTATTGTTTGGAGGGAGTTTTTGCGGGGCCGTGTAGGTGATGGAGCAGGTGGTGTACTGCTGCCGGAAGTGCAGGCAGGACCCGTTGCTGAGGGAGCCGAGGCCGCTGCTGGAGCCTGTTCCGGCCGCGTTGGAAGACAGGGACCAGGTAACGCTGCCGGCCTCCACCTCGGTAATTTGGGCTCGGGCGAGGAGGGATTTTCCCAGGGCGAGGGTGGCGACCTCCGGCAACAGCGCCTGAACGAAGCCGGGATGGACCTGGAGAGTGAGGGTGGTCTGGTCCGCGGGCTGGTTGACAAGCTGGGCGCGTATGCGGATGGCTACGACGTCTTTGGAGAGGGCGTTGGGAGGGGTATAGACGCCGGTGGCGTCAATGCGGCCCTGACCGAGGGACTCCGCGTTGTCTCCGCTTTCGACAGTCCAATGGACGGGAGCTGCATTGCCATCGGGGAAGAGGGAGTAGAGCGAGACCTGGCCATTGGTATTTACGTCGGAGGCCGAGGCGCTGACCACAAAGGTTGCGGCTGGGTTGTGCGATTTGTAGGTGACGCCTCCGCAGCCGCCGAGCACGAGCAGACATGCGGCGAGGAACAGATGGCGGGTTGAGGAGCGGAAATTCATGTGCTCAAACAGGCGATTGGATGGGCGAACGAGTCGACCCGCAGCCATCCTAATTTTGCCAGAAAAGGCCACGAGACTTAGACGCAAGCTGCGAGGGCTCCGGGAAAGACGGCGACGATGGCCTGTTCGGCAGGACCGAGTCTGGTTCGGAGCTCTGCTTTGAGAGCGATGGCGAGGATGGCGGCGCGCCGGGGTCGGTTGTTTGAGGAATGTAAGTCAGCGATGGCATGGAGAGGAACCAATCGAGGGGGGCCCGGGCAGGGGCGGGTTATGCCTCGCTGACGCGAAGGACGATTTTGCCGAAGTGGGTGGCCGACTGCATGTGGCGCAGGGCGGCGGGAAGATCGTGGAATGCATAGACGTTGTCAATGACGGGTTGAATGCGGTTCTGCTCGAGGGCGCGATTCATATCTTCAAATTGAGCGCGCGAGCCGACGTAGATGCCCTGGACGTGGACCTGCTTGTGCAGAATCAGCGGGATGTGGAGGGGTTCGCTCGACTGAGTGAGGACGCCAATTTGCGCGACGGTACCTCCGATACGAACGGCAGCGAGAGATTGCGAGAAGGTGCCGGCGCCGCCGACTTCGACGATGAGGTCTGCCCCCTGGCCGTTCGTCTGTTCGAGCACCCATTTGTCCCAGTCCGGCTGGGTGCGGTAGTTGACGCCCGCGTCGAGGCCAAGAGAGCGGGCGCGCTCGAGTTTGGGATAGCTGCCGGAAGTACCGAGGACGCGGGCTCCCATGGCCTTGGCGAATTGCAGCGCGAAGATGGAGACGCCGCCGGTGCCCTGGATGAGGACGGTTTCGCCTGCAGTGAGATGGGCGGCGTTGACGAGGGCGTTCCATGCGGTGAGCGCGGCGCAGGGGAGTGTTGCGGCTTCTTCCATGGACAAATAATCGGGGATTTTGACGAGGCCCTGTTCGTGGAGGGCGACTTCTTCGGCCAGCATGCCGTCGATATCGCCGCCAAGCGCGCCGCGGATTTTTTCCTGGCTGGGGCGTCCGTCGATCCAGTTCTGCATGAAGCTGCCGCAGACGCGATCGCCTGGCTTGACGCGGGTGACGCCTTCTCCAACGGCTTTGACCACACCCGCGCCGTCGGAAGCCGGAATGCGGGGCAAGTGCATTTTGGGGTTGTAGTGGCCGAGGACGACGAGCAGGTCGCGGTAGTTGAGCGAGGCTGCTTCGACCTGAATGAGAACCTGGCCGGGCTTGAGGGTGGGCGTAGGGAGCTGTTTCTGTTCCAGAGAGTCAATGCCAAAGGCAGGCAGCGTCCAGGCGATCATTCTGAGTTCTCCTCACCTTTTAGATGCGGGGTGCTTGCGGAGTAGCATAAGGCTATGGCACGTGGCTGGGAAAGCAAGCAAGTGGAAGAGCAGATGGCCGAGCGGCGGGAGACTGCTCCGGCTGGCGTAACGACGGATGCGGCGCGCGAGCGGAGGCGGCGCGAACTGGAGATGCAGCGAGAGTATCTGCTCAACCAGCGGACATCGAATCCGCAACGCAGGGCCGCGCTGGTGGGGGCGCTGGAGCAAATTGAGGCGAGCCTCCGCGAACTGGGATGATGCGGCGGCTCACTTTCGATTGAAGAGCAGCGAATTGGCCTGATCGACGGAGGTGAGGAGCACGTGCGCGATGTTGACGTGCGCGGGCCGCGATACGGCCCAGAGGATGGCGTCAGCGACGTCGTGGGCGCGCAGCGGGGTAAGGCCCTGGTAGACCCTGGCGGCGCGCTCCTTGTCGCCGTGGAAGCGAACCTGGCTGAATTCGGTTTCGACCATGCCGGGATCGACGCTGGTGACGCGGATGGATGTGCCGAGGAGGTCCATGCGGAGGCCATCGTTGATGGCCTTGAGTCCGGCTTTGGTAGCGCAGTAGACGGCGCCGCCGGGATAAGTTAGTTCTCCAGCGGTGGAGCCGAGATTGACGACATGGCCGCGTCCGCGTTCGACCATGCCGGGCACGACACTGCGCGTGAGGTAGAGGACACCCTTGATGTTGGTGTCGATCATCTCTTCCCAGTCCTGGGGATTGCCGGCGTGCAGTTTTTCAAGGCCGCGACTGAGGCCGGCGTTGTTGATGAGGACGTCGATGGCGGCCCAAGGCTCGGGAAGCGCGGCAATGGCAGCGCTGACTGCCCTGGAATCGCGGACGTCGAGTGCGATGGAGTGAACGGCGGGCGCGCCGGCTTCGCGGAGCTTTGGCTCGAGCGCGCGCAGCTTTTCGACACGCCGTGCGGCCAGCAGCAGGCGGGCGCCTTCGGAGGCGAAAGCCAGGGCGCAGGCCTCGCCAATGCCAGCGCTTGCGCCTGTGATGAATACGATGGAATCTTTGAGTCTGGTCATGGGTTGGCTCCTGAAAGGATGTCCGGCGGAGTGCCTGGGTGCTTTTGCCGGGCGAGTTTTTGGGCGAGCTGGTAGTAGCCGCCCGCCCAGTCATCGTCCTGCATGCCCTCGCTGATGGCGCGAAGCAGATGCAGGTGGAAGATCTCGGCAAGCGGTACAGGCGCATGAGACTCGCGGGCGGCGTCGAGAAAGAGGCGCGCGTCCTTTTCGCCGAGGGCAACTGTGCCGCCTGGTTTGGCGGGCGGTTCGAGCATGAGTTTTCCGTAGAGCTCGTAGAAGGGCGATTGGAAGAGGCCCTGATTGACGACCTGGAGATAGACGGCAGGGTCGATGCCCTGGGATTCAGCGAAGATGAAGCCTTCACTGAGAGAAGCAATCATGGCGGTGATCATGAAGTTGCCACCGATCTTCATGGCGTGGGCGGTCCAGGGCTGCGAGCCGACGACGGTGATGCCGCGGCTGTAGCGTTCGATGAGGGGTTGCACTGCTGAGAGAGAGGCCTCGTCGCCGGCTATGGCGCTCCAGAGGCGAGCCTGCGCGGCAACGTGTGGACGGCCGAAGACAGGCGCTGCGACAAATGGCTTGCCGGCGGCGCTGTGAGCGGCCCAGAGACGCTTGGAGGATGCGACGCTGATGGTGCTGAGGCAGACATGCGGAGTTGCGGGCCGCATGGCGGAGATGGCGCCTGGACCACTGGTAGAGCCGAGGAAGACTCTTTCGACGGCATCGTCATTGAGTAAGAGGCTGAAGACGACTTCGGCGTCGCGGACGGCCTCGGCAGGGGTGGATGCAGCGATAACGCCGGCTTCGGCGAAAGTCTCGGCCGGTTTGGGGGTGCGGTTCCAGGCGGTGACAGCGTGGCCCTGAGCCAGATGCGGCACGATGGCAAGGCCCATCTTGCCAAGTCCTAAGAATGCAATGCGCATGGTTTCTCCTTGAGCAAAAGTCTCCGGAGTCTCCCGTGGGGCGGAATCGCCGCGAGGCTTGCATCGGTTATAGGTCGGAGACCCCGGTTGGGTTGGAGACGCCGGTGGGATTGGTATTGGGCGGCGGTTGCGGCGGGCCTTGCTGAATGCTGGTTCCGATGGCCGATCCGCTGACGACGAGCTGGACGCGACGATTCTTGGCGCGCCCGGCTGCGGTGCTGTTGCTGGCGATGGGGTCGGCCTCGCCGTAGCCCTTGGAGGTGATGTTGGCGTCTGGGACGCCCTGGGAGACAAGGAAGTTCATCACGGTGTCGGCGCGCTGCTGTGAAAGCTTGAGGTTGAAGCTCGCGCTGCCGACATTGTCTGTATATCCCTCGACCTGGACCTTGAGGCCGGGATAAGTGACCAGGATGCCGGCGATTTTTGCGAGCTTGATTTCGGTATCGACCTTGAGCTGGTAGCTGCCGCTGTTGAAGCTGACGTCAGAGAGTCGAACGATGAGGCCGCGCGCGCTGGCCTGGGTGGAGAGCACCTGATTGAGCTGCTGGCGGAGGCGGTCGCGCATCTGTCTGGCTTCAGCCGTGGCGGCGGCAGCCTGCTTCTGCGCCTTGGCAGCGGCAGCTTCGGCCTGGGCCTGGGCCTGCTCGGACTGCTGCTGTGCCTGCATGGCCTGCTGGGCCTGCTCTTCTGCTACTTTTTGCTGCGCCGTAGCCTTCTGGGCGGCCAGGAGAGCCTGTTGCGCCTTTTGCTGGGCGGCGAGCTCGGCGGCCCTCTGCCGGGCTTCCTCGGCGGCGCGGGCTTTCTGCTCTGCCTTGAGGATGGCGTCGGAAGCGGTCTGGACCGCGGCGCGAGCGTAGGACAACTGGGCGGCGCGCTGGCTGCTATCACCATTGAGAGATTGGGCGTGCTTGAGGTCGGCCTCAGCGTGGGCCAGCGCATCGGCGGCATATTTTGCTGCGTCGGATGCCTTGGCGATCTGGATGGCATTCATCGCTTCGTAGACGGCCAGGGGCTGGCTGTTGCTGCTGCCGATGGGGTAGGAAACCGGGTGCATGCCCTCGGCGGCGGCATAGGCCCCGCTTGGAAGCAGAGTGAAATGCGCCTTGCCGGCGCTGATGACGCCGCGCATATGGCCGGGGATGGCCTCGCCTTCGGCGATCACGACGTTGCTGGGTCGGCTCACAGCAAAGTATGGCTCGGCGGAAATCATGATGCCGAAGGATTGCAGATTTGTGGCGGCGGTGAGATCGGCGCGGCCCTTGGAGTCGGGAA
>CAZWSD010000179.1:0-6906 GCA_964636535.1 uncultured Acidobacterium sp.
TCTATGCCACCTTCGGCGCTTACTACCTCGGCTCAGGGTTTCAACCCCACATCACCGACCTGCCCACCGCCCTCTACTACGCCATGGTCACCATGAGCACCGTCGGCTACGGAGACATCACGCCTCACACCACTGAGGCCCGCATGTTCACCATCTCCGTCATCGTCCTCGGCGTCGCCGTCTTCGCCACCTCACTCACTGCCGTCATCGCACCGCTCGTTGGCCAGAGCCTGCAGCGCATCCTCAACCGCAAAGGCGCCCCCATGAATCGTGAAAACCATTTCGTCGTCATCGGCAATACACCGCTTGCCACCAATACCTGGCGCGAGCTCGCACGCCGCGGACGCCCCGTCACCCGCATCATCCGCGAGCAGCCCGACGAAGGACTCCCCAAGGACGTCGACATCGTCGTCGGCGACCCCAGCATGCTCGACGTCCTCCGCGAAGCAGGCGCCCATCGCGCCGAAGCCGTACTCGCCATGCTCGCCGACGACAGCGAAAACGCCTTCACCATCCTCGCCGTCAAGGAACTCGACGGCACCGCACGCACCGTCGCCGCCGTCAATGACGCCCGCCATCTCAGCCGCGTCAAGCTCGTTCAGCCCGACGTCGTCATCGCCCCACAGGTCCTCGGCGGCGAACTCACCGCCATGCTCCTTTCCGGCGAGCAGGTTACCCCCGAATTCGTCATGGAACGCGTCTTCCAGAACGTCCAGCCCGCCGATAAAAAATCCTGAGCCGCCCCCCGGTTCACCCCGTCAAAATTACGAATTTCACGCGCTTCTCCTGCAGTCAAACGCATGACTGCAGTATCATGTTGCTGTATTCAAGACTTCCTCTTATGCCGCCTCCGGCTTTGTCTACGCCTCCGCGGCCCAGCGAGGGTTTATGTCTCTCTCTTTAAAAGTCAATGGGAAGACCGTCCAGGTCGACGTCGATCCGGATACTCCCTTGTTGTGGGTCCTGCGCGAGCACCTCGATCTCAAAGGGCCTAAGTTCGGATGCGGCATCGGCTCCTGCGGCGCATGCACCGTCATCATCGACGGGGTCGCCACCCGCTCCTGCATCACCCCCGCTTCCACCGTCGCCAATGTCGATGTCACCACCATCGAGGGCCTGGCCCCGGACGGCAATCATCCACTCCAGGTCGCCTGGCGCGAACTCGACGTTCCCCAGTGCGGCTACTGTCAGGCCGGACAGATCATGAGCGCCGCCGCCCTGCTCCAGCACACTCCCCACCCCACGGACGATCAGATCAACGACGCCATGGACGGCAACCTCTGCCGATGCGGAACCTACGCCCGCATCCGCGAGGCCATCCATAAGGCTGCCGCTGAAACTGGCGCCATGCACTCTGGCTAAAACCGTATCGGAGGATTCTTCCCGTGCAACTCACCCGGCGGCATTTTCTGCAAATCGGCGCCCTGGCTGGTGGCGGACTCGCCATTGGCCTCTACGAATTGCCATGGTCCAGCTTCAACCCGGCTTCCACCGTCTTCGCGGCCGGCGGCCTGTCCCCGCGCGCCTTCATCCACATCCACCCCGACAATACCGTCACCATCCTCTCCAAGAATCCTGAAATCGGCCAGGGCATTCGCACTTCCCTCCCCATGATCATTGCCGACGAACTCGACCTCGACTGGAGCCAGGTCCACGTCAAGCAGGCCGACCTCGATGAAGACATCTACGGCCCCCAGTTTGCCGGCGGCTCCATGGCCACACCCATCAACTGGGATCCCCTCCGCGCCGTCGGCGCCACCGGACGCCGGCTCATGATCGTGGCCGCCGCGCGCCGCTGGAATATTGCGTCGAAATTCTGCACCACCGCGGCCGGCCGCGTCCACGACAAGGACAACCAGCGCTCGTTCACCTACGGCGAGCTCGCCGCCGACGCCGCCAAACTCCCTATCCCCGATTCCTCCAGCATCACCCTCAAGAAACCCTCCGAATACACCATCATCGGCAAATTCACCTCCGGCGTTGACAACCCGGCCATCACCACCGGCAAACCCCTCTTCGGCATCGACGTCGCCGTCCCCGGCATGCTCTACGCCGTCGTCGACAAGTGCCCCGTCTACGGCGGCACCGTCAAAAACGCCAACCTCGACCAGATCCGCCGCATCTCCGGCGTGCGCGATGCCTTCGTCATCCAGGGCGACCCACACACCAACAACCCCGCCCTCGAACCCTCCGTCGCCATCGTTGCTGATTCCTGGTGGCAGGCCCAGGCCGCCCGCGCTTCCCTCAAGGTCGACTGGGATACCTCCGCCGCCTCACCCTCCTCACCCCGGCAAAGCACCGAGTCCTTTGACCATCAGGCCGCGCAACTGCTCCCACAGCAGCCCAGCTACCAGCTCCGCGCCTACGGCAATCTCGACCAGGCCTTCAGCTCCGCCGCAAACGTCGTCCAGGCCGACTACGCCTATCCCTTCCTCGCCCACGCCACCCTCGAACCCATGAACACCACCGCTCACTTCCACGACGGCAAACTCGAAGTCTGGACCAACAGCCAGGCCCCGGAAGATGGACGCAACCTCGCCGCAAAAACCCTCGGCATCTTCCCCGGCGATATCACCGTCCACATGATCCGCGCCGGGGGCGGCTTTGGCCGCCGGCTCCGCAACGAGTACTTCGTCGAGGCCGCCTGGATCTCTCGCACCGTCAAGGCGCCAGTCCAGGTCCTGTGGTCCCGCGAAGACGACTTCACCCACGACCCCTACCGTCCCGCGGGATGGCACCGCCTCCGCGCAGGCATTGATCCACACGGCCACGTCACCGCCTGGAGCCAGCACTTCGTCACCTTCGGCGAAGGCAAAAACCCCGTATCCTCCGCAGGCATGGGCCCCAACGAATTCCCCTCCGGACGCGTTCCCAACTTCCAGAGCGGCTACTCCACCATCCCGCTCTTTCTCCGCACCGGCCCCATGCGCGCCCCCGGCTCCAATGCCCTCGCCTTTGTCGGCCAGTCTTTCCTCGATGAAGTCGCCCACGCCGCTCACCGCGATCCCGTCGACCTCCAGCTCGAACTCCTCGCCGCCAGCTTTGGCGGCAACGCCGACCGCAACTTCCGCCCCGAACGCCTCGCCGGCGTTCTCCGCCAGGCAGCCGAAGAATCCGGCTGGCGCAATCGCAAATCCGGCAATGGTGAGGGCATGGGCATCGCCGCCTACGCCTGCCACCTCGGCTATTGCGCACAGGTCGCCCGCGTCAGCGTCGACGCAAAACTACGCGTCCGCGTCCACGAAACATGGTCCGTCACCGATGTCGGCAGCCAGATCGTCAACCCCTCCGCCGCCCGCGCGCAGGTCGAGGGCTCCGTCGTCGACGGCATGGGCCAGACCTTCATCGCCGTCACTCTCAAAAACGGCGCCATCCAGCAGACCAACTTCCCCGATTACCCCCTGCCCCGCATGCACCAGACCCCCAGGATGAACGTCTCCTTCCGCATCACTAAATACTCGCCCACAGGGCTCGGCGAACCCGCCCTCCCGCCCATCATCCCCGCCATCACCAACGCCATCTTCGCCGCCACCGGCAAGCGCGTCCGAACGCTCCCCTTCACCCGCGAGGGCTTCTCCCTCGCATGATGGCAAATCAGCCGCGGCACAACGCCGCGGCCTCCCATCCGCTCCCCCTCGGTTAAACTGAATATGCTGGAGAGGTGGCCGAGTGGTTGATGGCTCCGGTCTTGAAAACCGGCATACCCGCGAGGGTATCGGGGGTTCGAATCCCTCCCTCTCCGCCAGCTTCCCCACCCAATACCATGCCTGCGGAAAACTAACCACCGCCAGGTCGCCTGCCTCAACCCTCCCAGGGCCTCAGCCGGTCCGCCGACCCACCCCTCCACCTCCGCCCTGAAATCCGCCCCTCCCGGATAGATCAAAGCGCAAACCGGTGATAACCCTCACTTACAGGATTTTGCTTCCCCTTCCACACAAAACTTCCATCCAGCCCCTGCGGTAATCTCATCGCTGCATAAGGCTCAGCTCCGCGAAGATCCACCTCTAACCTCACCAGCCCCCGCGGCGTCGGCAGCGCCGCGCTGATACGCTTCAAATTTCCCGGACGCGGCTCGATCCGCACGCTGCCAAACCCCGGCGAAGCAGGACCGATACCCGCAACCGTCGTCAGCAAATCATAATTCGGATGCGCGCTCCACGCGTGCGAATCGGACCGCGTCGGAGGCGGCGTCTCCGCCCATGTCGTCAGCCCCTCGGCCAGCATCTCCTTCCAAGGGCCCAGCGTATCCAGATACCGATCGCCTAACCCCGCGTGCACCAGACCGCGCGCCAGATAGAAACGAAAATAATAAGATGCCAGTGACATATCCGCCGGTATGTCCCCCGCAGCAAAGCCCGGGTTATCTACCGACAGTATCTTGTTCATCACCGCCTTCTGCTCCCGCTTTGGAATCACATCCAGCCACACGCCAAACGCATTCGCATGCTGGCTGAAGTGCTCCTTTCCCGGAGTATCCGCCAGCAACCCGTACCTCGCGCTCCAACAAAGCTTCCTCACCGCCGCAGAAATGCTATCCGCCTGTTCCCCGTCCCGCCGCGCCAGATCACTCAGACCCAGCGCATTCTCCAGTTCCGCTGCATGCCGAAGCGCCTCCACAAACTGCAAACTCAAAATTGTCGAATTCCCGTCTGCCTCCTGCGGCGGGATCCCGATCTCAAATCCATTCGCCCAGTCCACAAACGGCCACCACTCCAGCCTCCCCATCAGGCCGTTCCCGTTCTGCCTTTCCGCAAACCAGTTCAGTACGCTCCGTATCAATGGCAATTGACCGCGCACAAACTCCGTATCGTCGTTGTACATCCAGAAGTCATGCACCATCCCTATCCAGAAAAGCGAGAAACCCGGTATCGCCTGAAACACCGACGTCGGATACCGGCTCAGCGTAATGCCGGCGGAAATCGCCGAGTTGTGGAACGCCTCGATCGCCTCCCGCGGCAAACGGCTATCACCCGTCATAACGTACGAAATCAGTGCTTGCACACGCGTATCGCCAATGTATTGCAGGCGCTCCCAGTACGGCGTGTCCATGTATGTGTCGTGCGCACACAGCCGCGCCGTCCGGTATCCCACTTCCATGATCGAAGAAAGCACCGCGTCGTCTGCCTCAAACTTCGCCGTCTTCACAAACGGAAACGCCGTAAACCACCTCCGCAGACCGCTCAGCTCCAGCGCCTCTTCGCCCGTCTTCACATCCAGTTGCAGATAGCGCCATGTCCGCCAGTCCAGCGGAAAAAAGCTCCTCTCCGCGCTTCCATCCGCGTACACAAGGTCATAAACGCCCTCAATGTGCTTGCCCTTGATGTCGTTCCGGTTCCCTTTCCTTCCCTGCGCGTCGTAAAGCGCCTCCGCGTAAGTCAGCTTGATCTCCGCGCCCCGCCCCTGGCTGAACCCAAGCTCCGGATACCCCGTCGTCAGATGTCCGACATCCAGCAGGATCGTCGCCTCCTGATTCGCCCCAATCCTCACCCCGCCCTCCGGAAAACTCCCCGCCGAACTCAACCCACGCAGCCGCACAACTCTGCCCGTTGACTCTTCTCGCCATTCCATCAGCGGCAAACCGTCGGCCATTAACTGCCAGTCCGACTGCGCAAACATCATCCCGCGACTCCCGGCCTGCCCGATCGCCTCCGCCGCATGCCACCCTTCGTTCTCTCCAGCCTCCGCAGAGGGATCATCCCATCCCCAAAGATAGCGGTTCGCATCCAGCCTCTCCGGGGCCGAAGCCACGTAATAATAGTGCTGCGGAAATACCGGCATCGCCAGCGCCCGCAATCCCTCCTCGATCGCTACCAACCATGATTCATCCGTCCGCACCTCCACCGGATTCCCTTCCTCGCCATCCAGCAGAAATCCAATCCGGTCCGACATCTGGCGCACCGGGGCATGTTCGCCAAAATTCCACACCGTCGCCGCAATCAGGTTCTTTCCCTGTGCCAGCAACGGACCAATGTCGTAACTGGTGTACTTCCAGTGCTGCACATCGCTATGCGAGGGACCATTCCCCACATACTTGCCATTCACCTTCAGCAGATACTGATTATCCGCCGAAACGTGAATCACAAATCGCGATGGCTTCTCCCCTAGCTCCAATGCCTTGCGAAAGTGAAGCACGCACCCCGATTTCAGCGGCGCTTTCGCGCTCGTAATCCATGACGCCTTCCAGCGCCGTGGAACCTTCTCGCCCGAACTGGCAGGCCCGCGATACAGAGCATTTCCATCGCCGCCCGCGCTGGCCAGCCGTTGCCCGGAAGCACTGGCCTCCCCGGGTGAAATCTCTACCGCGCGCCCGCTTCGAGCGCCCGCGGCCGCCGCCAGCAGCGCCGACCCGCCCGCGATAAACTCCCGGCGAGACGGCCCTTTCGCCGAATCCTTCGACAAACGCTTCATTGGCTCCCCTTCTCTGCTGCTGGTGGCTTTGCCCCGGCTTTCATCAAGCCGCTCAAATCAGCTAGCGGATGGTCACAACATAGCTCCCCGCTCCGCTCAGCATCACCACCGCTCTCTTGCCTCCCTCTGCCGGCGTGCTCGCCTTCGGCTTCCCGTTCACCAGCACCGTGGCGCCCGCCGCTGGAACCGGAACCGAAACCCGCGCAATCACCCCTTCCGGCAGTCCAATCGTCGTTACGTAACCATCATCCTTACGAATCGAAACGGTCAGCACTCCGTGCGGCGTCGGCTCGCCCCCCTTGGCCCACTTCAGCCCCAGCAGATCGGGGCGAATATCAACCCTCGCAAACCCTCCCGCCCTCGGCCGGATGCCGAGAATCTGCGTCATCAGCCACGGAGTTACTCCGCTCGACCAACCGTGCGCCAGGCTCACGTTATAGCCAGACATGTTATCGGCCTGCAGAGATGCGTGAAAGTTATAACCCTTGTACCAGGTCG
>CAZWSD010000180.1:0-6841 GCA_964636535.1 uncultured Acidobacterium sp.
CTGGGCGCCCGCCGGTGAATGGAGCTGTGAGGTGGACGGGAAAGACGCAAGGGAGTCCCGGTCTCAAGAGTGATCACAAGTATCAACACGGTCAGAACCTGCGTGCGTTTTGCCTGGAATAGGACCGCAGACCGAAGTGATCCGGTCAAGGTGGATCTTTCTGAGTTTCGGTGTTACCCAGCGGGGGGCCATTTCACGGCGATTGGCGATCACAGCGGTTCCTCCTGAAGCAGAGCATCTCTGCCGGAAGTGAATGAAAGATGATGGGCGCGGCTGTTGACGAGGGAGGAGCCGCCGGGATTGCTACGAATTCAGCTGTCCAGAATCGGAAATCCGCTGCGAGCATGCGGTACACCTGCGGACCCGCAGGGCCAGTGTAAGTTAGGTGGTTCCAGCAGGCAAGCGGGAATTTGCCCTGGCAAGGGGTGGGGCGGGTGTGCTGCCGCGGCGCCGGGGGCTGTCGTCTCAGTGGGCAGGGTCGGGTTTGGAGCGCGGTCTGAACATTCCGCGCGTCCACCTAGAGAGCCAAAGGATGAGGCGCAGAGGCTTGTAGAGCCAGAAGAGAGAGTCCGGCAGAGGGACTGCCTGGAAGTCCTGGCGAGCGTAGAAGACGTCGGACAGGTTTTCGCGCCGGAGGTGGCGTGGCCACAAGAGCCGGAGGTAGCGTGTGAGGCGCATTCGCTGGCGGAACTTGGCCGGGCCGACCTGGAGGAGTGGCTCCCGCGGATTTTGGAGAGCGCGCAGCGGCATATGGACGAGTTCCGTTGAGGGAGCGGCGCGTGAGCTGGGTGCGAAGGCAGGAACGGGAAGTCCGAAGAGGCATTGCAGCAGGCCGAGAGTGGAGAGCAAGACTCTTTCATGGCCTGAATTGCGCGCCTGATCCCAGGCCAGGTCCCAGTCGAGCATGCCCAAGGTGTGGGCGCGAGCCAGATCGCCGAGCCATTTGGCGCGGAACCAGAGATGCTGGCTACCGTGGCAACAGAGGTAGAGGGTTCTGTCGGCGGGGCGCATGACCTGGATGGAAGCGCCTTGCCAGGTGGCGGTCGTGGATCTTGCCCATCGTTGGCTCGCTTCTTGGGGAGTTTCCCATTGGCTATTCCAATGGAGTTCGAGGGGGCTTCCGGTGCGCGGGTGGGTGAAATCGAGGCTGTGCTCGTGCTGGAGGAAGCTTTGCCACTGGCGGGGAGTCATCGGGAAGAAAGTGGATAGCTGCTGCCAGCCTGCGGCGGCGAGGCATTTCTGGGCGCGCAGGAGATGTTCGCGGGGAACTTCGAGGTCGATGTCCTTGACGTGGCGCATACCGATGTCGCCGTAGAGTTCGTGAGAAAGGATTGGCCCTTTAAGGGGAGTGACTGGAATTTCCGCGAGGGCGAAGAGCTTGAGCGCATGGAGGAGCTCGGCGGAAAGCTGCAACGCCTGAAGGCGAGCTGCGTGGTTGCGAAGTTGGAGTGCATGGAGGATTTGGGGGGGAGCGGGGATTCGGTGGACGCGGGAGAGGGAGGCATAGCTGAGGGTGGGGGTACGATGGCGGTCGATGAGGGCGAGATATTCGTTCCAGTCAGGCTGGGCGGCGATTGCCTGGCGGATGGCCAGCTCCTGATGTTGGCGCCAGGAATCTGGGGCCAGCCAGGCGGTGGCGATCATGAGGCGGAAGGCCGGGGTGCCCGGCTGGGGGCGGTTCCTCTTCATCGTGGCTGCACCGCGGAGGCGGATTCGCGAATCTGATTGGCCCAGGAGGCAGCGTAGATTCCGTTGGCGGCTACCAACTGCTGGTGATTTCCTGATTCGACGATGCGTCCCCGGTCCATGACGTGAATGACATCAGCGTACATGGCGGTGGTGAAGCGGTGGGTGATCATCAGGGCTGTTTTTCGATGGGTAAGGGTGCGGAAGCGGAGTAGCCAGTCCTGCTCAGCCCAGGAGTCCATGGAACTGGTGGGCTCGTCGAGAATGATGAGGGAGGCCTGGCGGAAGAAAGCGCGTGCGAGAGCAATCCGCTGCCATTCGCCGCCGCTGAGTTCCTCGCCTCCGAACCACTTTCCGAGGAGCGAGTCGAACTGTTCGGGGAGTTTCTGGACGGGTTCGGCGGCGCCGGCGTCGTGCGCGGCCTGGCGGACGGAGGCGCGATCGTCGAGGCGCTGGATGTCGCCAAAGGCGATGTTGTCATGCACGGTGGCATGATATTGGACGGGAGACTGGAAGAGGACGGCGATCTGGCGGCGGAGCGCGTCGTGATCGAGTTCTCGCAGATCCACGCCGTCGATGAGGATGCGGCCTTGCTGGGGGTCGTAGAAGCGGCAGAGCAGCTTGATGAGTGTGCTCTTGCCGGCGCCGTTATGTCCGACGAGGGCTACGACTTTGCCTTGGGGAATTTCGAGGTTGAACTGGTCGACGGCGCGCCGGGATCCACCGGGGTAGGTGAACCCGACCTGCTCAAAGCGGATTGCCTGCTTAACAGGCAATCCGGCTTCCCCGGCCGTGCCCGGGAGCAACCTGGGTTTGACGAGCAGGAAATCATCGAGGTTCTGGACGAAGAGCAGGCTGTTGTAAATGGAGCCGGCGCTTTGGAGCAGGGAGCGGAGTTGGGCCTGCCCCTGCTGGAAGGCCTGCAGGCAGAGGATGAGGTCGCCGAGTTTGAGTCTTCCGGAGATGGTCTGATCGAGGACCCAGCCGAGGCCTGCGATGCTGCCGATCCAGGCCAGCAGACCAGCCGCGAATTCGGTGAGGGCTCCCTGGCGCGCGAGCATTAACTGGCCGTTGCGGAGGCTGTCGCGGAGTTGTTCGAAGCTTTTGCGGTGGAAGGCGCCGAGTCCGAAGAGGCGCATTTCCGCGGCCATGGTCTGCTCGGTGATCATCCAGTCGAAGTAGCGGGAGCGTCGCTCCTCCTGGGTGTGATCGAGGCGCCATTGGTGTTCGGAGAGGATCTGGCGGGCCATCAGGAGGAGTCCGGGGACGGCTGTGGCAAGGAGGATGGAGGGGAGCCAGGCAGCGTACTTCCACAGGATGCCGGCGAGGACGAGGAAGCCGAGGCCGTTCTGGACGATTCCTCCGGCGCTTTCGAGCAGGGCCAGAGGCTGGGAAAGAGCGTCGATGCGGGCGCGATGCAGCAGATCGTAAGAATCCGGATGGTCGTAGAAGGCGAGGTCGAGGCGGAGGGAGTGCTCGTGGATAAGCCGGTGGATCTCGTCCTGGACGAGTTCTGACTGGACCTCGCGAATCCATTTGAGGGCGCTGGACAACAACTGAGCGATGATCCAGACGGCGGCGATAGCGAGGGCCGGTGGCGCGATGGTGGCCCAGTGTGGAGAGGAAACGAGGCGATTGATGAGGGTTCTGAGCAGGAGTGCGAGGGCCGCGGGGATGAGCCCCTGCGCGACCAGCAAGAAGGCCCAGGCGAGGGTCCACCAGCGCGCGGCATCCCAGACCAGGGCGAGGGCGCGACGGCCCGCGGCAAGCTGGCGGAAGGAGTCTTTGAACTGGCGGAGCAAGAGAGACAAGGTGAACCTCGCGAAGGAATCAGGGCCAGTCGACGGGCCCTGGATGACGCTCAAGAAACAGTCCGACGCAGACCCCTTTAAGGAGAATTTCGGCCGCTGAGGCGGTGGTGACGGGATCTACCCTTGCGACAAGATCCCGCAGGCATTGGTTGAGGCGCTGCAGATTGAGCAGATGGTTGGCCGCGGGAAGCGAAGCGAGGGACGCGAGACATTGCTGAAATTCCGGAAGTTCCTTGAGAATTCTGTAGCCGATGTCGGCGCTTTGCAAGCCTTTAAGGTTACCTTGCAAGATGCGCTCCGGCAGTCGACCGCGGAAGGTTCGCACCAACAATGAGCTGTCGGAGCCCTTGCGGACGAACTGAGAATCGGGGACGCCGAGGAGAAATTCGACCAACCTGAGATTGGCGGTTGGATCGAGGACATGGAGCTGATGCGCGGCCGCGATTTCCGACCAGAGCTGATAGGCGACGCGGTAGCGTGCGCCGAGGAGCGTCTGTCGAGCGTCAATGAAAGCAGACAGGATGTGAAAATTCGGAATGACGGAGCGGTTTGTTGTGAGAGCCAGAGCCGCCTGGCGCAGGCGGGAATCGGTTTGGACGATCTGGGGATGGATGGCCGAGATTTCGCTGAGGTTTTCGATGGCGGGGCGGTGGAATTTTTCGAGCAAAAGCCGCATGGGAGCGAGGATGGGGCCGAGCATCTGCCTTTTGATGGTTCTGAGGGGATCCTTTTCGGCGTGCAGGAGGAGGGTCATTGCTGTTCGAGGATCTCGCTGGCGGAGCGCGAGCAGGGCGGAGCCATTGCCTCTCCAGGAGACGGTGTAGTTGCCCAACTGGCCGGTCAGCAGCACGCGGGCTCCATTTTGGGCGGCGGTCTCGGTGATGGCCTGGATCCAGAAGTGATTGACGGCGGCGCCATTGGGAGCGCCGTGATGGTCGAGAATGTAACGGATGCCTTGAAGGACGCCATAGCCGGCGGCGTCGACCGCGATGTGGCGAATATTGGGTCCGGCCATGGCGGCAGTTTCGGCGGCCAGTTCCCATTCATTTCCAATGCGGATGCCGGAGGCTCCATCGGGGGGCAGCCAGGGCACGGAAGTGTAGGCGGCGAGGGTACGGCCCTGGGCCGCCAGGAGAGGGGCCGCGAGCGCGACGACGGAACCGGAGTCGCGTCCGCCGGAGAGAGACGCGGCCATGGGCTTGGGGGAGCGCAGGCAAGACTGCACGGCGCGAAGGTAATGATGAAGAAATGCTTCCTGGTAATCTTCATCCCGGCGGTAGCGGATGGGTTCGCGGTGTTCAGCGGACCAAAATGCCCGAATGGTGCATTTTCCATCGGCGCCGAGGAGGAGGGCGTGTCCTGCGAGCAAGCGCCGGATGGCTTTGTAGGGGGTGAGTTCGGGAAATTCGTAGGAATTGAGGAGTGTTTCCGCTAGGCTGAGAATTTCCAGCTCATTGGGGATTGCGGGAATGGCGAGCAGGGCTTTGATGCTGGAGGCAAAGACGAGGAAGCCTTTGCCGAGGTGATAGTAGAGCGAGGCGAGACCGCAGGCGTCCCGAGCGAGGAGCAGATTGCGTTCGCGGGGATTCCAGGCAGCGAGAGCCCAGTCGCCTTCGATCCTGGGGCAGAGATCTTGGGCCCAGCGATCCCAGGCGAGGCTCACCAGATGGCCATCGCTGAATTCCGGAGCCTCGGGCGAGGGGATGTGGAAGGTGTGCAGGAGGGAATCGCGGTTATCGAGGCGGGCCGCGCAGACCAATCGTCCCCGGTTGGGTCGGTAGGGCTGACGCTCGCAGGCATCTTCGGGATTCAACTGCATGAGCAGATGACCGAGCGCCACCGGGCCGTCGACTTGAGAGCCACCGCCGTCGGGGCCGTGATGGGCCATTGCGGCTCTCATGCGTTCGGTCCAAAGTGGGTCCACGGGAGCTCCATCGAACCGAATGATCCCGTAGATTCCGCTCATGAACGATCCCTGGAGAAGGTAGTCAAGGTTTTGAACTGGTGGTGACCTGGGCCGCCGGTGACGAGCACGGAGCCGCAGCGCAGCCAGGCGTGGGCAATGAGCTTACCGGATTGGTCGTGGGTGACGCCAAAGCTGACGGTGCCGTTGATGGCTCTTCGTCGCAACATGAAAGTGGCGGCCAGTGCCTGGGCGAGGCACCGTGCGTCCCAGGGTACGCGCGGTCCGAGGGTGCTGACGGCCCAGCCGATTTGCCGGGCGACACGGGTTTCCCGGTCTGTCGATGTGGTGGGAGTTTGAGCGCCGGGCGTGCCCAGCCAGGCGGCGATCCGGCGAAAGGGAATGCACACCATGGCGATTCGGGCAATCGCCAGTGAGACAAGAGCCTCGCAAAGAAGGAGTCTTTGGCGCTTGGAGGCGCGCCAGTGACGGCGGAGGTCACTCCACACGCAGGAGACCTTCTTGCAGGAGTGCATCCAGAAACTCTCGCAGGTCCGAGGCGCATGCATCGGGGGCGACGTTGTAGGCGGCGACCAGCTGGTTGACAAGGGCGGAGAAGGTGAGGGGAGTTTCGAGCATGCGCCAGATGGTTTGGGCGGTGTCGGCCAGTCCATAGTATGCGCCGGCGTCGATGCTCATCAGGACGGTTTCCTGATCGAGGTCGGTGGCCAAAATATCCTGATTGCGGACTAATCTGTCATCCGGGCGGAATTGGCGCATTTCTAGGGTCCCCGTTCTTGCAAGGTATCGAAATTTTGTGCCCATGCCAATTGGAGAAAGTCGACCAAATCGTCAATTTTTGTGGGATCGCGGCGGCGGGAGACTTGTGCGATGGTGGCATTTTGCGCAATCTGGGCAGTCAGTTGCATGAGATTGCTTTGCGTGGCCTGGCCCTTGAGAAACTGAGGGCGATAGAGGTTTTCCAGAAGGATCTGGATGCGATCGAAGCCCCGCAGGATGCGAAATTCCGGGTCATCCTGTTTGTGGGTAGCGAGCAGGTGGACTGCCCTTAGAAGCACGGGCTGCGTGCAATAGCCTTCGGTGACGGGCACGACGAATTTATCCACATTGAAGCGGGCTCCGAGCGGCTGGCCGAGGCGCTGGTAGGCGTCATCGCAGAGGCGGATTTGCGCTAGCGCGGGAAAGACGGCGATTTGATCCCCGGCGGGAAAGACGGCGCAGACATCATCGGACAAGAGGTTGTATCCGCGGCGATGGAAATGGGCCGCGAGCGTGGATTTGCCGATCTTCTGGGGGCCGACGAAGATCATGGCTCCCCATTTTGTGTCGATGGCGCTGCCATGCAGCGGAAAGAGGCCGCGCTGGTACAAGAGCGCTCCCATTACCGAACCGAGGAGAAAGAGACGGACATCCTCGAGTG
>CAZWSD010000181.1:0-6824 GCA_964636535.1 uncultured Acidobacterium sp.
AGAGGGCGAGACGGTGGTGGGCGATCTGCTGGCGCCGGAGGGGTTGCGGACGGCGATTCGCGGCTGCGATGCGGTGATGCATGTAGCGGCGGATTACCGTTTGTGGGTGCGGGACCCGAAGAGCATGTATGCGGCGAACGTGGAGGGCACGCGCGCGCTGTTGCAGATAGCGCGCGAAGAGGGTGTGGGGCGGTTTGTGTATACGTCGAGCGTGGCGACGATGGCGTTCCGGTCGGATGGGACGATTGTGGATGAGGCGACGCCGGTCACGGTGAAGGATATGGTGGGCCACTACAAGCGGTCGAAGTTCCTGGCAGAGCGGGTGGCGCTGGAAGCCGCTGCCGGGGGGCAGGCGGTGATGGTGCTGAATCCGACGACGCCGATTGGGGCGGGGGATATCAAGCCGACGCCGACGGGGCGGATTGTGGTGGATTTTTTGAACCGGAAGTTTCCGGCGTATGTGGATACGGGGTTGAACCTGGTGGACGTGATGGAAGTGGCGCGGACGCATGTGGCGGTGCTGGATCCAAAGGTGGGGCGGGTTGGCGAGCGGTACATTCTGGGCGGCGAGAACCTGACGCTGAAGCAGATTCTGGATAAGATGTCGGCGATTACGGGTTTGCCATCGCCGACGATGAAGGTTCCGCATGCCGTGGCGATGGGGTTTGCATTCCTCGATGAGAATATCCAGGGCCGATTGCTGGGCAAGGAGCCTCGCGCGACGGTGGAGGCGGTAAAGATGGGCAAGAAGAAGATGTTTGCCTCGTCGGCGAAGGCGGAGCGGGAACTGGGATTTCGCGTAGTGCCGGTGTATGAGGCGCTGCGGACCGCGATTGCGTGGTTTCGCGCGAACGGGTACGCGCCTGCCGCATGAAACGGATTGGGATAGTGGCGGCGCTGGAGGGGGAGTTGAAGCCGCTGGTTTCCGGATGGAGAAGGCTGGATGGGGAGGCGTGGAGCGGTGTGGTGGCCGGGTGCGAGTGCATGGCCGTGGCGGCCGGCATGGGGGTTGGCGCGGCGACGCGGGCCTGCGAGCGGATTTTTTCGGCTGGGCGGGTGGATGCGTTGATGTCGGTGGGATGGGCGGGCGCGCTGAGCTGTGGGGTGAAGCCTCCTGGTGCTTATGAAGTGAGGGAAGTGGTGGACACGCGGACGGGGGAGCGATTTTTTACGGGGCAGGAGCAAGGATTGCGTCTGGTGACGCTGGATCATGTGGCCGGTGTGGCGGAGAAGCGGCGTCTGGCGGAGAGGTATCGAGCGGTGCTGGTGGACATGGAGGCTGCGACGGTGGCACGGCAGGCTCAGTTGCGGAAGGTGGTGTTTCTGTGTTGCAAGGGGATTTCGGACGGGGCGACGGATGTGTTGCCGGACTTTAGCCGGTTCATTTCCGCCGAGGGGCAGATGCGGATGGGGGCGTTTCTGGCGCATATAGCAGTGCGGCCGCGGTACTGGAAGAACCTGGCGCGAATGGGGATGAATGGGCAGAAGGCGGCGGCCGGGCTGGTTGGGCTGATCGAGGAAGTGCTGACTCGGCCTGTTAAGTTATAAACGCCCGTCTCGCGTTAACCTAGTAACAGTTTATGGCAATGACTGAGAGCAGTAGAGCAACCGGTGCTTCGGCGGGGAAGATTCCCGCGACGATGCGTGCGGCCGTGTATCGCGGCGTGAATGATGTGCGAGTGGAGACGGTGCCGGTTCCCGGCATAGAGGCCGGCGAGGTGCTGATCCGGGTGCACTCGTGCGGAATTTGCGGCACGGACTTGAAGAAGATTCATACGGGGTCGCATTCTGCGCCCAGGATATTTGGCCATGAGACGAGCGGGACGATTGTGTCGATGGGTGAGGGAGTTGAGGGTTTTTCGTTGGGGGATCGGGTGATGGTGTTCCATCACATTCCCTGCGGAGAGTGTTATTACTGCCGCAAGAAGACGTTCGCGCAGTGTTCGGAATACAAGAAGGTGGGCTGCACGGCGGGATTTGAACCTTCCGGGGGTGGATTTGCCGAATACGTGCGCGTGATGGCCCGGATTGTGCGGCGCGGGCTGGTGAAGATTCCTGACGGCGTGCCGTTTGAACAGGCGGCGTTTGTGGAGCCGGTGAATACGTGCCTGAAGGCGATCAAGAGTCTGCAACTGGCCGCAGATGAGACGGTGTTGGTGATTGGGCAGGGTCCGATTGGGATAATTCTGGCCAGCCTTGCGGCGCGGACGGGCGCGAAGGTACTGACGTCGGATCTATACGCGGAGCGTCATGCCACGGCGTCGGCGTTTGGATTGAAACATCCGATTGATGCGGGCAAGGACGACGTAGTGGCCGCGGCCAAGGGGGCGAGCGAAGGGCGCGGCGCGGATGCGGTGATTTTGGCGGTGGGCGGCAGCGCTCTGATCAAGACGGCGATGGACGCGGCGCGTCCGCGCGGGCGGGTGCTGCTGTTTGCGCAGACGCAGCACGGAGACGCGGTGATTGATCCGGCGGCGGTGTGCATGGACGAGAAGTCGCTGGTGGGTTCCTACAGCTCGTCTGTGGAGATCCAGGATGAAGGCGCGCAACTGGTATTTGACGGATACAAAGATGGATTCGATTTGACGCGACTGATTTCGCACCGGTTTTCGCTGGAAGACGCAGTGAAGGGGATCGAGGTGGCGTCGCATCCGCAGGCGAATTCGATGAAGATTTTTATCCAGCCGGAGATTCAGACGGGAGAGCATCCATGAGCGCGGCGCGGGAGATGACCGCAGCGGTGCTGCACGGGAGGGAAGACATTCGGATGGAGCGGGTGCCGGTGCCGGAACCCGAGGCGGGCGAAATTGTGATTCGGGTGGGTGCGGCGCTGACGTGCGGTACGGACTTGAAGGTGTACCGGCGCGGGTATCACGCGAAGATGCTGGCGCCGCCGGAGTTGTTTGGGCATGAGCTGGCCGGGACGGTGTCCGCGCTGGGCGAAGGTGTGATCAAGTTTGGGTTGGGCGATCGTGTGGTGGCGCTGAATTCGGCGCCGTGTGACGCCTGTTTTTACTGCGAACGGAAGCAGCCGAATCTGTGCGACAACATAATTTTTAACAATGGGGCGTATGCGGAGTTTATTCGGATTCCGGCGCGGATTGTGGAGAAGAACACGCTTTTGATTCCCGACGGGGTGCCTTTTGAGCATGCGGCGCTGACCGAGCCGCTGGCGTGCGTGGTTCGCGGGCTGAATGAGTGCGAGGCGGCGATTGAGATGCTGCCGGGCGACACGGTGGCGGTGATTGGCGCGGGTCCGATCGGGCTGATGTTTATGCACGTGGCGCAGATTGCCGGATATCGCGTGATAGCGGTGGTGAAGCGCGACGAGCAGATTGCGGCGGCGAAGACGTTTGGCGCGGCGGAAGTGATCCAGACGACGCAGGTGGAGGATGCGGTGGGTGCAGTGAGGGCGCTGACACCTGGCGGGCGCGGGGTGGACATGGCGATTGAGGCGGTGGCGACTCCGATGACGTGGGAGTGGGCTGTGGACATGGTGCGGAAGGGCGGAGTGGTTAATTTCTTTGGCGGCTGCGAGGTGGGGACCAAAGTTGAGCTGGACACAAACCGTCTGCACTATAACGACATCAAACTGCTGGCGAGCTTTCATCACACGCCCGGGACGGCGCGCAAGGCGTTTGCGCTGGTAACGGGGGGTAAGTTTAACTGCGCTGATTACATTACGGGGCGGGCACGGCTGACGGAACTGGACAGCGTGTTCAAGAAGCTGATGAGCCGCTCGAACGATATTAAGACTGCGATCTTGCCGTAGATCAGGCCAGGGGCGATGCCAGAAGATACCGCACAAGCCACATTGCTGGAACAGGGATGGGCCGCGCTGCCGGCCGAGTACCGCATGCCCGCGCAGCGGCCGACGCTGGAGGAGGCGCGGGCGTGGTGCAAGCGGCTGGCGGAGGCGCACTATGAGAATTTCCACGTGGCGAGCTGGTTTTTGCCGGAGCGGCTGCGTCCGCACTTCCACAGCATTTACGCCTATTGCCGGGTATCCGATGATCTGGGCGACGAGGTGGGCAACCGGGAACAGTCGCTGGCGCTGCTGGACTTGTGGGGCAGCGAGCTGGAGGCGTGTTATCGCGGCGCGGCGCGGCATCCGGTATTTGTAGCTTTGTCGGAGACCATTCGGTCATGCGATATTCCCAAGGAGCCGTTTGCGGATCTGCTGGCGGCGTTCAGGCGGGACCAGATGGTGACGCGCTTTGAGTCGATGGAGGAAGTGCTGGGGTATTGCCGTTATTCTGCGAACCCGGTGGGGCGGCTGGTGCTGTATGTATGCGGCTACCGGGATGCGGAGCGGTTTGCGTTGTCAGACGCGACGTGCAGCGCGCTGCAACTGGCGAACTTCTGGCAGGATGTGCGCGTGGACTGGGAGAAGGATCGCGTGTATTTTCCGCAGGAGGACATGCGGCGCTTTGGCGTGACGGATGAAACGATTGCCGAAGGTGTGATGACGCCGGGATTCCGCGAGCTGATGCAGTATGAAGTGGACTATGCCCGGGAGATGTTCCAGAAGGGCGCGCCGCTGATCGGCATGGTGGATCGGGAGCTGGCGACGGATCTGGATTTATTTACGCGCGGCGGCATGGAGATTCTGCGGGCGATTGAGGCGCAGGATTACGATGTGCTGAGGGCTCGGCCGTCGATTCCAAGGTTGCGCAAGGCGATGCTGATGGTGCATGCGCTGGGCGCGAAGATGCTGGGAGGGCGGCCTGCGTGACGCCTTCTCTTGGCGAGGCCTACCGGATCTGTCGTGGGATAGCACGGCGCGAGGCGAAGAATTTTTATTACTCGTTTGTGGCTCTGCCGGAGCCGAAGCGCAATGCGATTTGCGCAGTGTACGCGTTTATGCGGCACGCAGACGATCTCTCAGACGATGAAAGCATCAGCCTGAGCGCGCGCCGGCGCAACCTGGAGGCATGGCTGGAGCAGTGGCATCGGGCGCAGGCGGGAGAGGCGACGGATGACCCGGTATTCATCGCTTTGCGGGATGCGCAGGGGCGATTTGGAATCACGGGAGAGCTGCTGGATCAACTGGTGCAGGGCACGGCGATGGACCTGCATAAGGCGACGGGCGATGGGGCGATGGTGGGTGGATTTGATACCTACCGGAAGTTCGATGATCTTTACCGGTACTGCTATCTCGTAGCGTCGGTGGTGGGTCTGGTGTGCATTCGCATCTTTGGCTATAGCGATGCACGGGCGGAGAAGCTGGCTGAAGAAACGGGCATAGCGTTTCAGTTGACGAATATACTGCGCGACGTGCGCGAGGACGCGGAGCGGAAGCGGGTGTATCTTCCGCTGGAAGATCTGGAACAGAAGGGCGTGAGGCTGGAAGAGCTGGCTGCGCTGCAGGACGGCAGCCGGATGACGGCGGGGCAGCGGGAGTTGCTGGCGATGGAAGCACAGCGGGCGGAACGATATTACGAGTCGGGGCTTGCGCTGTTGCCGCTGATTTCAGCGGATGCAAGGCCGGCGCTGTGGGTACTGATCAGGATTTATCACGCGCTGCTGAAGAAGATTGAGGAGCGCGAGTATGACGTGTTTTCGCAAAGAGTGAGCGTGGCGACACCGGTGAAGCTGGTGATTCTGTTGCGCGGGCTTGCAGGGGTGCTGTGGAACCGGATGCGCGGCGCGGGGAAGTGATGGCGGAGCGGAATTGCAGGCCGGTGATGGTGGTTGGCGGGGGGCTTGCGGGTCTGGCTGCGGCGTGCGCACTGGCCGATGATGGATACCGCGTGACGGTGCTGGAGCGGCGGCCTTATGTGGGTGGGCGGGCTTCGTCCTATGAGCATCCGGGCACGGGCGAGGTGATCGACAACTGCCAGCATGTGCTGATTGGGCGTTGCACCAACCTGATTGACTTGTACCGCCGGCTGGGGGTGGCGGATGCGATCCGATGGTACCGGCAGTTTACGTTTGTGGAACCGGGAGGGCGGCGGAGCGTGCTGTGCTCAACGTGGCTGCCTGCGCCGTTTCATAGTACGCCGTCATTCTTAGGGGCGCGCGCGTTTACCGTGGCGGACAAGGCGGCGATTGTGCGTGGACTTTTGCAGTTTGTGAGTGGATTGCCGGAGGATTCGGAGGAGAGTTTTGCGGAGTGGCTGAATCGGCACGGGCAGACGCGCGGCGCGGTGGAGCGCTTTTGGAAACCGGTGCTGGTGAGCGCGCTGAACGAGGATCCGGAGCGGATTTCGGTTCACTATGCGGCGAAGGTGTTTCGGGAGTCGTTTTTGCTGTCGGCGGAGGCTGGGCGGATGGGAATTCCGTCGATTCCGCTGAGCGAGCTTTATGGGCACGCTGTAGATTACATTCGTGCGCGGGGCGGCGAGGTTCGGCTGCGGACGAGCGTGGAGGGGCTGGAACCGGGCGCGAGCGGCGGATGGGTGGCGCGCAGCGGTGAGGAGAGGTTTGCGGCCGAGGCGGTGGTGCTGGCGCTGCCGTTCGAGGGGATGGCGAATCTTTTGTGGCAGATGCCGGCGGTCGCGGGTGTGGAGACGCTGAAGGCGAAGCTGGAGGGGTTCGAGCACTCGCCGATTACGGGGATTCACCTTTGGTTTGACCGAGCGGTGACGGATCTGGAGCATGCCGTACTGCTGGATTCGCCGATGCAGTGGGTTTTTAACAAGTCGCTGCTGCAGCCGGAGCGTCGAGCGCGCGGTGAGCACTATGTGGAACTAGTGGTGAGCGCGTCCCGGGGGCTGGTACCGATGCAGAGGCAGGAGATAGTAGACCTGGGGACGGCGGAGCTGTCACGGTTTTTCCCGGTGGTGCGGGAGGCGAAGCTGGTGAAGGCGGCGGTGGTGAAG
>CAZWSD010000182.1:0-6810 GCA_964636535.1 uncultured Acidobacterium sp.
TTTTCTCATCCCGCCTCTACTGCATCCCCGACTCCCGTGAGAAATGGCGGCTAGAGCTCATCTCTGCGAGTTCTCCCTCGCTTCGTTATTCCCTTGGCGCCTCGATCAGGCCTCCGACGAGTCCCGATCTGGAGCCCTTTGAAGCCGAACGGATGCTCGGCCAGCCGATTAGGATTGGCTGGTGTTGTCCGCGTCCCGGCTTCCACTTATCGATACGCCATCGCCCGCCACTCGGCTGCTCCTGTCTGTCTTGCGATATGTGGCGGGGAAGCTCCCTCTCGTCGGCGACAGATCGTTCACGTCGCGGAAAGTTCTCCGCTGCGGCGCATCAGGCGCAAATCCGTGAAGGAATAGATGCCAACAACCACGTAGGCAACGAGCGGAACTATGTAGGCCAATGCCTGGCTGCCGGACTCGTCGGCCAGATATCCCATGGCGAGTGGCATGAGGGCGCCCCCGACAATGGACATCACGATGATGGAACCACCGATTTTAGCGTGCTCACCGAGTCCCCGGATTCCCTGCGCAAAAATGGTGGGATACATCAAGGACATGAAGAAGCTGGAGAGCAGCAGCGTCCAGACGCCGAACCATCCCGGGAAGAACACGCCCGCAGCCACCAGCAGGGTGTTCACGATACAGTAGATACCCATCAGGAGGCTGGGGCGGACGTATCCCATCAGCCACGAGGAGAAGAACCGGCCGATTCCGAAGGCGACCAGCGAAATGGTCAGCAGGTAGCCCGCGGCCTTGTTTTGGTCCGGAGTGTACACAACCACGTAGGGGATGAAATAGCTCCAGGTGCCGACCTGTGCGCCGACGTAGGCGAACTGCGCCAGCACGGCCATGACGAAATGCGGCTTGCGAAGCAGAGCACCGACACTGCCGTGCTGCGGAATCTCGTCCTGCCGCGAAGCAGTCAGGCTGGCCGGAAAACGCGTGGCGGCGATCAGAATCAGCAGAACCAGGGTGAACGCACTCAGGACAAGGTAGGGGTTCGCGACGCGAAGCGTTTCCGAATGAAGATAGGTGCTATAAGTGTGGTTGGCTTTCTTAATCGCAATCTGCGCGGGTGTAAGGTTGACCCCCGAAAAGATGAAAATGGTTCCAATAAGAACACCGGTGACGGAGCCGAGAGGATTGAAGGACTGAGCCAGATTCAGACGGCGCGCCGCGCTGCGCGGATCGCCTAGCTGGGCGATGAACGGGTTCGAGGCCGTTTCAAGAAATGAGCACCCACTGGCAATAATGAACAGCGCTGCCAGAAAGAAGGAATAATTGTCCGCCAGCGCCGCGGGCCAGAAAAGGAAGGCGCCCAGCGTGAAGAAAGAAAGCCCGATCAGAAACCCTGACTTGTAGCCGAACTTCCGCATGATCAGACCGGCCGGCATGGCCAGAAAGAAGTAGCCGAGATAGAAGGCAAACTGCACCAGACCCGCCTCCAGGCGCGACATGGTGAAGGACTTCATGAACTGGCGAATGAGCACGTCGTTCAGGTTGTTGGGAATGGCCCACAAGTAAAACAAGGCGGTAATAAGAACAAACGGGATAAGCGTGGCCCGCGAGAGCAGAGGGACATCGAAACCATCTCCGGAGCGATCCTCCTTGGCGGCAGGGGTGGCATTGGTGGTGGGCAGCATGGCGGGAATCTATTCTCCGGACGCGCTGGCGTCAAGGTCGATGATGATCTTGGTGAATCGCGACGGGTTCTCGCTCCATTGCGTGAGGATTCCGGGAGCCTCATCGAGCGGCACGATGGTGCTGACGGCGGCATCAACCGGAAAACCTCCGGCTTCGAGCATCTGGATTACGCTGCGAAAATCCTCCGGCTGTGCGTTGCGCGCACCTAGAATGTCGAGCTCCTTCTGCACGAAAAGTCTTGTTTCGTATGAGACCGGCTCTTTCGCATACCCAATGTAAACAACTCGCCCAGTGAAGGCTGCCTCTTCGACAGCAAGCCGAAAAGTATCCGGCGTGCCAATCGCTTCAATGATCACGTCGGGGCCCTCACCACCCGTCAGGGCACGAAGTCCCGCTTGCAGATCCTGCCGCTGGGCATGGATCCCGTACTTTGCACCCGCCTGTCTTGCGATAGCCAGTTTTGCATCATCCACATCTACCGCAATGGTGGTGGCCCCGCGGAAGACCGCAGCCGCCACGGCGCCCAGTCCGACGCCGCCGCAGCCAAGAACTGCAACCGTTTCTCCCCCTGCAACACGCCCGCGCGATGCGGCGTGAAAGCCGACCGTCAACGGCTCAACGATGCACAACGATTTCAGATCGAGCTTTGCCGGATGAAGTCTTTCTACAGGAATACTGATGTACTCGGTCAGAGCGCCATCGCGCTGCACCCCGAGAGTCTGGTTGAACTGGCAGGCGTTGCTGCGGCCCCGCCGGCACGAAGCGCATTCCCCGCAACTGGTGTAGGGCGAGAGCGTGACGTCCATCCCGACTTCCAGGTTCGATGGGGCGCCGTCCAGTTCGACGATCGTGGCCCCGATTTCGTGACCCGGGATTCTTGGATACGAAACCATGGGGTTGCGCCCGCGAAACGAATTGAGGTCGCTCCCGCAAAGACCTACGCGGCGAACCTTCAGCAACGCCTCCCCCGGCCCGCGGGCCGGTTTGGGAATGGTCGCCATAACAGCCCTGCGAGGCCCCTCCAAAATCAATGCCTTCATGCTTTGTGTCCTTCCAGGTGGTAGACGCGCGCAGCGTTACCCCCAAAGATGCATTCCTGCTCCGAGGCGGAAAGTGGCGAGGCCCATTGCCGCAACGTTTCCCACCATCGTGGATAGCTGGTCGCCACGGTGCAGACCGGCCAATCCGAACCGGCCAGCAGGCGGTCTGGGCCAAAGCACTCCAAAGCGGTTGCGAGGTAGGGTTCAAGGTCGGCCAAAGTCCAGCTCTGCCAATCAGCCTCGGTACCCATGCCGCTGACCTTGCATACCACGTTGGGGCGCTGCGCAAGCTTGCCTAGATCTTCCCGCCACGGAGAAAGTTCGCGAACCGCGATCTTCGGCTTCGCCAGATGATCCAGTACGAAAATCTGGTTCGGATGCAGATCGACAACCCGGGCAGCCATGGACAGCTGGTGCGCGTAAATCAAAACGTCGTAGGTCAATCCCGTGCCGTCCAATTGTTTCAAACCGCGCTGAAAATCATCCTGCAATGCATACGCATCGTCCGGCTCATCTTGCAGCACATGACGGAGGCCTTTCAATTTTGGGTCGGCCCGCAGTTCTTCCAGAATTCGCAAAAAATCAGGGCTGCGGATCGGCGCCCAGCCAACCACTCCCGTAATGAATGGGTGCTGCCGCGCCAGATCGAGAAGCCATCGCGTTTCTTCAACGGTCTGGCGCGCCTGCACGGCAACGGTTGCATCGACGCCGGCCGCCGCAATCTCGGCCTGCAGATCGGAGGGCAGAAAATCGCGCCGCAACGCCTGCATGGCATCGCCAATCCAGCCGTATTCAGAGACGGAATAGCGCCACAGATGATGATGTGCATCGATACAACGCATATCGGACTTCTCCTCACCGTGCGGGCACGCCGGCCCCCACACCAAGAACCGGCCGAGGCTTTCACCCGCCGCCAAATCGAACGCGGGTGTCACCCATGACCGCCCTGCAAACGACATTCCTCGTTAACCCGGCGAGTTTACGTTACAGAAATCGATAAAGGAATGACAAGTTTTGCCCTCCTTTTCCCATCTCCGGCAGACATGAAACAGTTTCTCTATGGGCAAACGAATTGTATAGTGCCTAGTATGGCTGTTCGCCTCAAAGATATCGCGCAAGATTTGGGCCTCTCCGTCGTTACCATTTCCAAGGTCCTGCGCAACCACCCCGATATTGCCGAAGAGACGCGCGAACGCGTCCTGAAGCGGGTGAAGGAGCTCGACTACCAGCCAAACCTGATGGCGCGGAGCCTGGTAACCGGCCGCAGCTACTTGATTGGACTCGTGGTTCCAGGCCTGATGCATCCATTCTTCGCCGAAGTGGCCAGATCGCTGTCCTCCGTCATTGGACAGCACGGCTACTCCCTGGTGCTCTCCTCATCGGAGGAAAACCCGGAACTGGAAACCCGGGAGATTCAACAGTTGACCGCAAGGCGGCTGGACGCACTTGTCATTGCGACATCGGGAACGGATAAGACTGCATTTGAAAGACTGAACAACCACGGAGTTCCGTATGTGCTCATCGATCGGGAGATTCCGGGGCTCGCTGCCAACTTTGTGGGCGTGGACGATGAAGCGGTGGGCCGCATTGCCACCGAACACCTGATACGGGTAGGCTGCCAGCGGATCGCACACATTCGCGGCAGAGAGAACAGCACCGGCAGCAGGCGGTTTGAAGGCTACCGGAAGGCGCTCCTGCGCAATGGCTTGGAGTACCTGGAAAATCGAGTGGTCGCCCGGCCCAGCGTGGACGTAGACAGCGTGAGGCTGGGCGCGGAGGCCATGCGCTTTCTGCTGCGCCGCAAGCCACGGCCGGATGCGGTGTTTGCCTACAATGATCCGCTGGCGATCGGAGCCATGGAGGCGATCCTTGACGCCGGACTCCGGATTCCGGAAGACATTGCCATCATCGGCTGCGGAAACCTGCACTATAACAACTTGCTTCGAGTACCGCTTTCGAGTATTGACCAGCGCAGTTCGGAAATTGGACAACGCACCGGCGACATCCTGCTGCAAGCCATCGCCGCCAAGACAAAACCGCAACCTGTAAGTGTGATTCTCGACTCATCGCTCGTCGTGCGGCAATCCAGCATGCTCCGTCAGCCGGGCGCTGCAAACCGGCGCGGCAAGACAGCACGAACCCAGGGAATGAAAAAGCGCGGAACTCGGCCTCAGCGATAGCTATGTTTATCGTTAACTGTAACCTTTGACAATCCCTGAGTCCGCCGCTATCCTCGCTAGGTCACATCTGGGCGCGCGTTGCCCACCAGAGTTTTTCGGCTGACCTTCATGCCTAACCTCACAAGGAGACCCCATGCAGCGTAGAGATTTCTGCAAACTGATGGCTGCGGCGGCCGCTTCCACGGCACTGCCACTCCATGCTCAAACCTCAGACAAGCCGCTGGCAGACCTGCCTGCCGGCTTCGACAAACTCACGGAAGACTTCGCCCAGTTCTGCGCCAGGCGTCCTGAGGAACGGGTATTTTATGCGCTGGTAAACGGCCGCATTGTGGAGCAGAAGCTGGACGAATCGACTTGGCATCCCACCGGATGGGGCAGGCCGCCCGAGTTGCCGATTCCGGGCGGGTCCTGGGATGGCGTACCAATGAACTCGCCGATTCCGGGATTGAGTGGAGACGGACCTTTCAAGCCGACCTGGGATTCGCTGCTCCACTATGAGGCACCGGAATGGTTCCGCGACGCCAAATTCGGCATTTGGGCCCACTGGAGTCCGCAATGCGTTCCCGAAGATGGAGATTGGTATGCACGTAATATGTACATTCAGGGCTCAGCCCAGTACCAGTTCCAGTTAGAGCACTACGGGCCGCCCTCAAAATTCGGATACAAAGATCTGTGTGCCCAGTGGACGCTACTGAACTGGGATCCCGAGGAGCTGATCCAGCGCTATCAGAAGGCCGGCGCGCGCTGGTTCATGGCGCTGGCCAACCATCACGACGGCTTTGACACCTGGGACTCGAAGCATCAGCCATGGAACGCCCTGGCGATGGGGCCCCGCAAGGATGTCATCGGCACCTGGGCCGCGGCAGCGCGCAAGCATGGTCTCAGGTTCGGCGTCGATGTCCACCAGGCGCGCAACTGGTGGTGGTTCCAGCCCTCGCACGGAGCCGACAAGACCGGGCCACTGGCCGGAGTTCCCTATGACGGCGACCTCTACACGGCCGAAGGCAAAGACCAATGGTGGCAAGGAATCAATCCGCAGCATCTCTACAACGCCAAGCACCCCCACGACGCGCTGCCGGATATCTCCTACGTCAAGAACTTCTACGACCGCACACGCGACCTGGTCGATCAACACAATCCGGATCTGCTGTATTTCGATAACCCCCGCGTGCCGTTGGGCTGGGGCGGCATGAATATCACGGCGTACTATTACAACCACAACATGAAGATGAACGGCGGCAAGCTGGAAGGAGCAGTTACCGGCAAGCTGATGCCCCCGCATCTGCAAGGCGCCCTGGTCGACGACATCGAAAGAGGCATTGCCGGCACAATCCGGCCCCATGCCTGGATGTCAGAAACGTGCATCGGCGACTGGCATTATCAGCGCGCCCTTTACGAGCAGCCGGGAGAATTCGGCGGGTACAAGCATCCGCGCCAGGTGATTCACTGGCTGGTCGATGTGGTCAGCAAGAACGGCACATTCATCCTGAACATCCCGGGCAAACCGGACGGCACGATCGACAGCAAGGAAATTGCGGTGCTCGACAAGATCACCGCATGGATGCAGCCGAATGGTGACGCACTTTACGAAACCCGGCCGTGGAAGGTCTTTGGCGAAGGCCCGAACGTAATCAAAGCCGGGTCATTCCAGGGCAAGAGCATCGGCGAACTCAATGTGCAGGACATCCGTTTCACGCGCAACAAGACCAACACGGTCATCTATGCGATTTTCATGGGCTGGCCCAAGGGCCCGGCCGTTGTCAAATCGCTGGGGACCTCGGCGGCGACCAATCCTGGGAAAATTGAGAACGTGGAACTTCTCGGCACCGACGAACGGGTCCGCTGGAAGCAGCGCCCGGATGGGCTGCACGTGGAGTTGCCGAAGAACTATCGTCCGGCGGTTGATTTTGCCGCATCACTCAAAGTGTCGCTCGCCTAAGGTGGGCGGC
>CAZWSD010000183.1:0-4042 GCA_964636535.1 uncultured Acidobacterium sp.
AGGCGCTTGCTGGATTTGACGCCGAGGGAGCGGAGCATTTCAGCCTGGCGGATGGCGTTGCCTTTGCCGGTGGCGAGTTTCTTGAAGGCCTCGTCGTAGGTAAATTTTGCCTTGTCGAGGCTGTCGCCGATGGTCCTGAGGTCATTGACGAAGTCGACGAGTTTGTCGAGGAGGCGTGCGCCGCGCTTGGAGATCTGGTCGGCGTTGCGGGTTTGCTGCTCCTGACGCCAGAGCTGGGCGACGGTGCGAACGACGAAGAGGAGGGTGCTGGGTCCGACGAGGAGGACGTTCTGATCCCATGCCTTTTGCCAGAGGCTGTGATCGTGGGCGAGTGCGAGCATGTAGGCCGGTTCGATGGGGACGAACATGACGACGCAATCGATGGATTGGAGGTCGTGGAGGCTGTGGTACTCGCGGTGGCCGAGTTCCTTGATGTGATTGAGGATGGCGGCGAGGTGGCGGTCGAGGGCGGCCTGGCGGGAGGGTTCGTCCTGGGCGGCGGAGTAGTCGCTGTAGTCGCGGAGGGAGACCTTGGAGTCGATGACGAGGTGTTTTCCTTCCGGGAGGGAGACGATGACGTCGGGTCGTGAGGATTTGCCGTCGTTGTTGACGAGGGTTTGCTGGACGCGGTACTGCTCGCCTTTGCGGAGGCCGGCGGATTCGAGGACCTGTTCGAGGATGAATTCGCCCCAGTCGCCCTGGGTTTTTGAGGATCCTTTGAGAGCCTGGACGAGGCTGTTGGCTTCTGCCGAGAGCCGCTCGTTCAGTTTGCCGAGGCCGTCGAGCTGGGCCTTGAGCTCGGTGCGTTGTTCGATGCTCTGGTCGCGGAGTTCGGAGACTTTCTGCTGGAACTCGGCGAATTTTTCGCGGATGGGCTGGAGGAGGTTGCCGAGGCTGGCCTGATTTTGTTCGGCGAAGAGTTTGGATTTTTGTTCGAGGATGTCCTGTGCGAGGGATTTGAATCGATCGGGGAGGTAGTCTTCGATTTTCCTGCGTTCGTTTTCGAGTTCGGTGGTGATGCGTGCGTTTTCGCCGTGTGCGGCGGCGAGTTCGAGGCGGAGGACGTCGCGGGATCTTTCCGTGGCTTCGAGGGAGTTTTTGAGTTCGGCGAGGTGGGCGGCTTCGACTTCAGCGCGGACCGCGCGTTCCTGGGCGGCGGTGAGTTGAGCGCGGAGCGCGGCGATTTCGCCATCGCGTTTTTCGACTTCGGCCTGGAGGTCCTCGGTGGATTCGCGGGCGGCGGTGACGGTGGACCTTCCGATGCGGCTACCGAGCCAAGCTCCGAGGAGGACGCCGAGGACGGCGGCGGAGAGGATGTAGACGACGCTGAGGAATTGCATAGAAGAGACTATAACTCCGCTGATTCAGTGCGTACACCTCATAATGCACGGGTGGGTGCGGCTTGCGGTTGCTTCCCGATCTGGTCAACGGTCGAACGATCGGGAAAACGCTGTCCGGGGGAGGGCATTTTCGGTTCGCGGGGCCGCTCCCTACGGATTGGGGGCGGTGGTGGGGGATGAAGCGCACCCGGCACCGCTCACCGTGCTCAGGTAGACGCTGGATTTCGCGGCCAACGGATTCCGCGCCCGGCGACCCGGGAGGCGGGGCACTGTTCACCATTGGCGAGAATCCGGCCATATCCATTATCCATCATGGTGAGGGAAAGCTTGCCCCTGGTGGGAGCGCCGACGAGGGTGACCTGATGCTTGCCATAGAACCAATCCTGCGGGGCATGGCCGCCCGCGGCGCAGGGAGCAAAGCTGACTATCATGGAGCAACTGCCGCCGGGGAAGAGGGAAGGTCTGCAGGAGAGGCCGGGATCGAGTTTGAGGCTGGGATCTCCGCTGACGCTGGCCGAGATGGAAGTGATGGCCTTGCCGGTGTTTGTCACAGTCACAACATCGCGCGTGGAGGTGAGGGGCGCGGCGATCTTTCCAAAGTGGAAGGATTTGTTACTGAGGAAGGGCTTGGGAGCGCTTTGGCAACCACTGAGGAGAATCCCAGGCGCGCAGGCCAGCGACATGCAGATTGCGTTCTTGTGGCGAAGAGTCAAGGTGCGCCTGAACGATTGAACTTTCCCGCAAGCACCCAGCGGGCACCTCCATCTTAATGCGTCTTGCAAAGCGCACGGCAGGAGGAGGATAGGTATGCGGATGAGCATTACATAAAAGAAAAATAACGAAATAATTATCGTTCCGGCGGTCGGAGAGTATGGAGGAAAGGCGAGAACCGAGGTGTTTGGGAGTCATTGGCATGCTGTCAGCGTGTAACTTGGCGGTGTTTGTCCGCGAGCGGGCATGATTTGTAGGAGCGATGCGGTGGGTAATCGGTCAACGGATCGGCTGGGAAGCGAATCCTGTATTTGGGCGATTGTCCGGTTGGGGCGTGGCCGTGGCGACTAAGCCTGATATGGTGTGGAAATGTAGGTCAGCGTGCCGCCTTTACATGCATCAGAGGGGCCGTTAGACTTGAAATTTCGATGTGCCGGTTGGAGTTGCGGAGATTTTTCGCATTTTTAGCAGGAGGCGGCAATGAGGAAACCGAGGGGCCGCCGGGATCGAAGCCGAGAAGAGGATAAGAGGAGAGCAAATGGCAGCAGGTGTTGAGGATAAGGTAAAGCAGATTATTGTCGAGCAGCTTCAGGTGGATGAGGCGGAAGTGACGCCGAGTGCGTCGTTCCAGGAGGATCTGGGAGCGGACTCACTGGATGTAGTGGAGCTGGTGATGCAGTTCGAGGAGGCGTTCGATCTTGAGATTCCGGATGAAGAAGCGGAGAAGATCAAGACGGTGAAGGACGCGATCGAATACATCGAGAAGAACGGGAAAGGCGGCAAGTAACCTTGCAGCGCAGAGTTGTCGTGACCGGAGTGGGGCTGATATGCGCGGTAGGGAATACAGCCCCCGAGGCGTGGGAAAATCTGGTGGCGGGCAAGAGCGGCATGGCGCCGATCACGCAGTTTGACGCCACCGGATATCCTGTGACCTTCGCGGCCGAAGTGAAGAACTTTGACGTGCTCCAGTTCATAGACAAGAAGGAATCGCGGAAGATGGCGCGGTTCATTCATCTGGCGATTGCGGCTTGCGATGAGGCGATCGCGTCGGCGGGTTTAAAGATTGAGGCGTCGAATGCGGAGCGGGTGGGGGTGTTTATCGGCTCGGGCATTGGCGGGTTTGAGATCATCGAGCGAGAGCACACGAACCTGATGACGGGCGGTCCGCGGAAGATATCGCCGTTTTTTATCCCTGGGGCGATTATCAACATGGCGGCTGGGCAGGCGAGCATCCGTTACGGGGCGAAGGGTCCGATATCGGCGACGGCGACGGCGTGCTCGACGAGCGCGAACTCGATTGGGGACGCGTTCCGGATTGTGGAGCGTGGCGACGCGGACGTGATGCTGGCGGGTGGTTCGGAGGCGGCGGTGACGCCGATGAGTGTGGGCGGTTTTGCGGCGATGCGGGCGCTTTCGACGCGGAACGAGGAGCCGACGCGGGCGAGCCGGCCGTTTGACCGGGACCGCGATGGATTCGTGGTGGGCGAGGGAGCGGGGATTCTGGTGCTGGAAGGTCTGGAGCACGCGAAGGCGCGAGGCGCGACGATTCTGGCCGAGATATGCGGGTATGGAATGAGCGCGGATGCGTTCCACATGACGGGGATTGCTCCGGAAGGGGAGGGCGCACAGCGCAGCATGAAAGCGGCGCTGGCCGACGCCAAGATGAAGCCGGAGGAGATCGATTACGTGAATGCGCATGCGACGTCGACGCCGCTGGGCGACGTGAATGAGTCGCGGGCGCTGGAGATCGTATTTGGCGAGCATGCGCTGAGCAAGAAGTTGAAGGTGAGCTCGACGAAGTCGATGACGGGGCATCTGCTGGGCGGCGCGGGCGGGCTGGAAGCCGGGATTACGGTGCAGGCGCTGCGGCACCAGATGATGCCGCCGACGATCAACCTGGAGCATGCCGATGAGGGTTGCCGGCTGGATTATCTGGCGAACCAGGCGCAGGCCGGCCGGGTGAATGCGGCGCTGTCGAACTCGTTTGGGTT
>CAZWSD010000183.1:4142-6784 GCA_964636535.1 uncultured Acidobacterium sp.
GAGGATTTCTTGATCTGGGCGACTTTGGCGCAGCCGATGGTGAGGAGGATGGCGGCCCAGATTTTGAGAATGTCGACCGAGGTGAGTACGGTGATGAGCCACTGCGGTGCGCTAGCGGAGATGTAATAGGCGATGTTGGTGCCGACGGGATTCTTGATGTTGAAGGTGGTGGGGTCGAGGCCGGCGAAGAGGGTGATGGCGGCGAGAATCGAGGTGATGGTGAGCGGGAGGGTGGCGTAGAACCAGACGGCATACATCTGGCCGAAGGTAGCCTTACCGCCAAAGCCGAAGTTGACGGTGCCCCAGAGAACGCCGGAGGCGACCAGTGCCATGAGGAGCAGCTCGAGGGGAATGAAGTAGACAGAGATACCGGTGATCTTGGCCTGCATGGCCATCGTGGCGGCGAGCTGATCGGGGGGGAGCTTCTGGAGCCGCTCCATGGCCTTGGGGTTCTGGTGGATGGTATTGGCTACGACCTGGTCCCAGCCGACCTGGTGCTGCACGCTGAAGATGAAGATGAGGGCGAAAACCGAGGCGATGAGCCATGGCAGCCACCAGCTTGCGCTGCGGCGAATGTCCGTAAAGGTTTTGGAGGGAGCCATGAAAGTGTCTACGATGCGCTCCCATTGGTTCAGCGCCGGGGTGGAGTCGATGGGCGGAATTGCTGCTTGATCAGACATAAGCCATCCTTAAAAAGCGCGGTAACTACACGGGAGCATTGTAGCTCGATATGAAGCTTCGACGGGGCGAAGCAATCGGATGAGGGGCGGTGAGCGCGAGCAGCGGTAGGGAAATCGGGGAACGGGGGGAGGGGAAAGTCAAGGACTGTAGTGGGAGCAATGCCGCGGGAAGAAACGTTGGTACCGTTTGCAATACTTCCTGGCGGTGCGCCATTTGGGTATGCTCAGAAATGCGAGACGACTCTTCGGGCGAAGATGCAATGTTGAAGTACGGGATGGTTCCATTGCTGGCTTTTGGGCTGGCGCTGTCTGCATTTGGCGCGACTCCGGCTGCGCGCGGCCGGGGAATTCACCGTGTTGTGTTTCCTTCCAAGGCTGGAGGGCATGGGGTGACAGCGGCGCATCGGGTGGCGCGCGTTCCGCGAAGGGCGAAGAAGCGTGCGGTGAGGCGGACGCTGGCCCGGCGGAGCGTGGCGCATGGGGCGGTGGTGCGGCATAGAAATTCGGTGCATCGGGCATACGAGGCGCGGCTGGCTCGGGAGCGCCGGTTGAGGGCGCATCGGCTGTATGCAGCGCGGCTGGCGCACCAGCGCTGGCTGGCGCATGAGCGGTGGCTGCGGGCGCATCCTGCCGAGGCGCGGCTGGAGCGCCGGCGGGCGGCCGCGCACCTGGCTTATGAACATCGGGTGGCGGCCGAGAGGGCGACAAGAGATCGGGCAGCAGCGGAAAAGGCTGGGAGTGTGTCTCCGCCTGCAACCGAGGTGGCGAAGCTGACGCCGGGCACTGGGCATCCGGCTTCACTGGACTACGTTTCTCACGCGCAGGTGCATCTTTACTGGACGTCGCCTTTACGGGGCTCGCATGCGTCTCTGGTGCGGCAGGACGAGCGCGACCGGGAAGAAGGGCTGACGCGGATCAAGGACGAGGCGGAGCTGCACGAGCTGGTGCAACAACACGACTTGATTCCGTTGCCACTGGGCGCAAGCATTCAGGCAGATCCGCGGCTGGCCTATGACCGGCGTTACACGCGGCCGTGGACGGCAGAGTTTCTTCACAACCTGGGCGAGGCCTTCATGAATGAGTTTGGGGAGCCCCTGGTGATCACCTCGGCGGTGCGACCGGCGAGTTATCAGGAGCGGTTGACGTGGCGGAACGGGAATGCGGCGCCGGCGAATGGGACGATTGCTTCTCCGCATGAGTTTGGCGCGACGATTGACATTGGCAAGAAGGGGATGACCGCCCGTGAGATGGCCTGGATGCGCGGGTATCTGCTGCCGCTGGAGCAGGCCGGGCAGATTGACGTGGAAGAGGAGTTTTACCAGGCGTGCTTCCACATTACGGTTTACAAGAGTTTTGTGCCGTCGCCGGTGGTGCAGCCGCAGCGGGAGATGGCGGACACGGAGCTGGGTGTGGGCGCGCGATAGGCCGAGGATCGCGGGAGAAGGACGAGGCTGTTCAGTAGCTACTGAACAGCCTTTGATTTTGCGGGCGATGTGGGACGCGCGGTTGGAAGGTTATAGACATTGATGGCCTGATTGCGGAGGATGGCGAAGCGGCGGCCGTTGGCGGAGAGGGCGAAGTTTTGGCCGGCGCTGATGATGGGACTGGCATCGCGGACGAGGATGAGCTTGCCGGTATCGGTATCGAAGACGCCGACGAGCTGGCTTTGGACATCGTTGATGTTGGCTTCGCCGAGGGTGACGAGAGGCTGGTCTGTCATGAGCGAGCCGAGAGCGAAGCGGGTGCCGTTGGAGGCGTAAGCCATGGTGTGCCAGAGGTATCGGGCCTGCCACCATTGCTGCCAGAGTTTGTTCCCGTCGAGGTCGACGGCAGTCATGAGGTGATCGGCACCGTCGCCGGCGCAGCCGGTGAGGATGACGCTGCTGCTGAGCGGGAGGATCGAGGGATGGCAGTCGCTCTGGAAGGAGAGGATGTCTTTGCTGGGCAGGCGGTCGGGCAGGT
>CAZWSD010000184.1:0-6776 GCA_964636535.1 uncultured Acidobacterium sp.
TGCCCAGTGAACAGATGAGCGGGCCGGGCTGGCGAATATCCGTCATCGGGGCTGGCCATGTCGGCTTGACGACTGCGGCCTGCCTGGCGTACCTCGGTCATCAAGTCACCTGCGGCGAGGCGAATACCGCCAAGCTCGCCCGGCTTCAGGCCGGCGAGGCCACGTTCTTCGAGGCCCACTTGGCCGACCTGATTGCGCACGCCCGGACTGAAGGTCAGCTGCGCTTCACTGAGACCGAAGAGGCGATCCGCGCGGGTGAAGTGATTTTCATCTGTGTCGGAACGCCTCCACTGCCCGATGGCGAGGCCGATCTGTCTGCCATCGAGGATGTGGCCCAAGCGATTGCCCGTCAGGCTACCGGCGATGTGCTGGTGATCGAAAAGAGCACCGTACCGGTTCGCACGGGCGCCCAATTGACCGAGTATATTCGTCTTTACGGAAACGGCCATTTGCGCTCTCATGTGGTTTCGAACCCGGAGTTCCTGCGGGAGGGCCGCGCCATTGAGGACTTCTTTCATCCCGAGCGGATCGTGGTGGGCACGGACAGCCCGGCGGCAGCCGCGGCAATACGGCGGCTCTATTCGCCCGTGCTGGAACCAACGGGGCATTGTCCCGTTCATGGGGACTGTCCGCCCCGCGCCGCACCGGTATTTCTCGCGACAGACATCCCGAGTGCTGAGTTGATCAAGCACGCCTCGAATTCATTTCTCGCTACCAAGATTTCATTTGCCAATCTCATCGCCGATCTCTGCGAGGCGACCGGGGCGGACGTGTCCACGGTAACGCGGGGCATGGGTCTCGATTCGCGCATCGGACCAGCGTTTTTGCAGTCCGGCATCGGATTCGGCGGCTTTTGCTTTCCCAAAGATCTCCAGGCACTGGCACGCATGGGCGAGGATCTGGGCTGTGATGTCTCGCTGCTCCGTGCCTCTGAGGCCATCAATTTGCGGCGCGTGCCGGAACTGTTGGAGAAGCTGCGGCGTAAATTGTTGGTGTTGCGCGGGAAGGTAGTAGGCGTGTGGGGTCTGGCATTCAAGCCGGGAACTGATGATGTCCGTCTCGCGCCCGCGCTGGAGGTTGCTCGCGGCCTGTTGGCTCAAGGGGTGACGGTTCGGGCCTATGATCCCCAGGCGACGGGCAATGCCCGCGCCGTGCTCCCCGGACTCGAATATTGCGCCGACGCATATTCTGCCGCCTACGGGGCGGACGCAGTATTGGCGCTGACCGAGTGGCCCGAGTTCTCGGTGCTCAATCTTGCACGTGTCCGGCAAACGATGCGCCGGCCATTGCTGTTTGATGGGCGCAACATGTTCGACCCGGAAGCAGCGGGTCGGGCGGGCTTCGAGTATTTCTGCATCGGCCGCCGCGCCGAAGCCACCGAGACTGCCCCGGCCGCACTTTTGCGACCTCGTTAATTGCGAGATTCATATGCGCGTTGTAGTCACCGGTGGCGCTGGATTTTTAGGCAGCCATTTGTGCGAGCGCCTGCTAGCCGATGGGCATGAGGTGTTGTGCCTCGACAATCTCTCGACCGGCCAGGAGGGGAATATTACCCACCTGCGCAGTTTCCGCGAATTCGATTTCTTGAAGCAGGACACCTGCGAGGATCTCCGTGTGTCCGGCCGGGTGGACGCGGTGGCGCACTTGGCATCTCCCGCCAGCCCGATGGACTACCTACGCCTACCGATTGAAACACTGCGGGCCGGCTCAATGGGCACCCATCGCGCGCTTGATCTCGCCCTCGCCAAGGATGCTCGATTGTTGCTGGCCAGCACCTCGGAGGTTTATGGCGATCCCGCCGAGCACCCGCAGCCGGAGAGCTATTGGGGACATGTCAATCCCGTTGGGCCGCGCTCCGTCTATGATGAGGCCAAGCGTTTCGCCGAGGCCATCACCTGTGCCTACAGTCGCGCACACGGGCTCGACACGCGGATCGCCCGCATCTTCAATACTTACGGGCCGCGGATGCGGCCTGATGATGGCCGGGCGGTTTCGACTTTCATTGTGCAAGCACTGCGTGGCGACCCGATCACGATTTTCGGCGATGGCAGTCAGACGCGCAGCTTTTGCTATGTGTCGGACTTGGTCGAGGGCTTGCGGCGGCTGCTGCTGTGCGACCGCGAAGGCGTGCATGATCCAGTCAATTTGGGCAATGCCGACGAGCTCACGGTTCGTGATCTGGCGGAGATGGTCATCCAGGCTACCGGTAGCCCAAGCGAGGTCGAGTTCAAGCCTCTGCCCGCGGATGATCCCAAATTGCGTTGCCCGGACCTCACGCGCGCACGGAACTTGCTCGACTGGCAAGCTAATGTGCGCCTCGACCATGGCCTTGAAGAAACGATCCGCTATTTCCGCCCGGCAAATCAGCTTCCAACCGCAGTCGTGGCAAGTGAATAGGCGCTGGAACGGGCGGGAGCGGAGGCTCTGGGCCTTCAATATCGCGCAGATCCTTATTGTCGGCTACGCTTTGGAGCCGTCGGCTGCAACGCGCCGAGCTTTCCGTCCAGCAGCAGCTTGCTTTGGTGCCGCTCGTCCTCGGCTGCTTTCCAGGTCTTTAGGTCGAACGCCCGGCGCCACCCGCAGCGGGTGCCGCTTTGATAGGTCTCCCCGCCGATGGTGAACGGCCTCGACCATTGATGCTGATGCGTGAAAATCACAATATTCACCTCCCTTGGCGCTGCTCCAGCGCTCTTCTCACGGTCCTTTCCGCGTAGTAGTCAGGCTTGGACTTGTCAGGGCGACGGGCAGCCAGGGCTTGCTTGACCGCATCCGGCTGGACGCCAGCGCGCAACTGGTCCCGAACCCAGGCCCAATCGCGCTCGGATTGGCTGATGCTCCGTCCGCCGGGAGGCTTGGCCGAGGATGCTCCCTTCCGGTCTCCACCTGAGGCATTCGGCCTGGCCGGCCCGAGCCCCGGCTCGCCGCGGGCCTTATCAAATTCCGCCTTGCCGTACATTGTGTTCGTGAGCCGGTGTCCCTCGACCCGAACCGGCGCCGCGAACTTCTTGTTGTTGAATCCCGGCAGGCGCAGGACGCGGGCCGCATCGGTCGCTGTTGGATCGCCACCAAATTCCCGCGCCATGGAGCGCAACAGCTGTTCAGCCTGCTCAACGGTGAAGCCCGCGACCCTCCATATGACCTGATGCTTGCCGGGCGAGGTGTCCAGGACGTAATTGGGTGTCGGCAGCAGGTCGCTTGCAAGCACCTGCTTTAGGCGGGCATCGCCATCCTGGTCAAGATCCAGGTAGAGGTGCCGGATGGCGCCGATATCGGCCTTGGTCCGGCCCGTGGCATCTGGCTTGAGGACGTTCATGGATATATAGACGTCGGCGCCTTGAGCGTTCTCATAGCGGAGGTATCGCTGGAAGCGAGGCGAGGCGGCTTCGGTGGCGCTGAGAAGCCGCTGCAGCGTGTAGCTGCGTGCCCGATTGCGGATGACGACGGCCACGCGGTCGTCGGGGCGGTAGTTTTCCTTGATGAAATCCCATGAAGTGACCGGTTCCATCCGCTCCTCCTGTTCTCCTTCGTCTCTCGCCCTCGATCCGTCTACCCGGCGGTGTAGAGATAATTGGTTTGCGGTCGATCCGCCTCGTGGTCGTATCCGGTAAGTTCGATCATTTCGGCCACGCGCCGCGTGCCAGCGGTCCGATCCAGGTGAACCACCACCTGGATGGAGTCGGCGATCTGGCCCTGGAGCACCCGATGCGGGATGTCGAGAGCGGATTGCAGCACGCAACTCGCGAGGCGCGTAATCGCTTGGCGGGCCGAGTTGGCGTGGATGGTCGAAAGGCTGCCCGAGTGGCCGGTGTTCAGCGCTTGGATCAGGTCGTAGGCTTCCTCGCCGCGGATCTCGCCGACGATCAGCCGGTCGGGGCGATGGCGCAGGCTGGCGCGCACCAGATCGCGAATGGTCACAGCCGGCAGGCCCGACCAGGCAGTGCCCTGCGTTTCACCCTGCCGCGCATGACTAGTCCATGCGCGCGGTTGCGCATGCCGCGCCTCGAACCGGACGAGGTTGAGCTTCGACAGCTGGATTTCGGCGGTGTCTTCGATCAGGATGATGCGGTCGTCGTTGGGGATGAGCCCGGCCAGAATGCCCAGCAGCGTCGTTTTGCCGGTGCCCGTACCGCCGCTGATCAGAATGTTCTGGCGGCTGGCGATCCGGTCGCGCAGCACTTCGATGCCAGAGACCGTAATGAATCCGGTCTCGATCAAGCCTTCGAGCGTCATACGCCAGCTCTCGAACTTGCGGATGGTCAGCGTGATGCCGTCGACGCTGCAGGGCGGGAGCATGGCCGCCACCCGGCTGCCATCGGGAAGGCGCGAATCGAGGATCGGCTTGGCGTCCGAGATCTCATCGCCCAGGCTGCGGGCGATGATCTTGATGCCGGTGAGCAGTTGGCGCTCATCCACCGTGATGTTGGGTACGGGGGAGACCAGCCCGTCGCGTTCGATGAAGACGCGGCGGCCGGCGACGACCATGATCTCGCTGATGGTTGCATCTTCAATCAAGTGCCTAATCGGTGCGAGAAACGGCAGGATCAGATCGAACGAGCCCGATTCGCGTGCGGTTGCCATGGATGTTGTTCCCCGGTGGATGTGGATTCAGATTTCCTGGTCGCGCAGCTGCGCCCAGTAGCTTTTGTTCCGGTCCAGAAACCAGGGCTTGAGGTAGCAGTACGTGGGCTCCCGCTGGTTCACCCCGTCAAATGGGACGACGATGGCCTGGGCGTTGCGCAGGAGCGTGAAGCTGCGCTCATCGAAGATGAAGTCCTTCTGGACGGAGTAGTTCTTGGCGGTGGTGACGGAGCCCTTGTTGGCCAAGGTCTTTCCGGTCAGCAGGCTCACACGGGCGTCGCTAGCGGCCTCGGAGAGGCTATAGCCCACTTTGAGCCGGTCTTGCTTCCCGCAGAGCGCGGCGGCCGTTTGCACCGAGAACTCGTCCGATTGGGCGAGGAATATCTTCGTTCGGAAGGTTTGGAGCAGCGTCCGCCAGCCGTCGCCCGACAGGGCCTCCTTGATCGAGCTAATGCTCTGGGTGGCAATGATCGGGATGCACTTGGCCTGGCGCGAAAGGCTAAAGAATTTCTCATCGCCATTGGGGTCATTGCCGCCGACGGTCGCGAAGTGCTGGTATTCGTCGCAGACGAACAGGGTGTCGCGGAAGCGGCGCTCGGGATGGCGCTCCATCTCGGGGATGCGCAGGAGGACCGCCCGCTGGTAGTCGAGCTTCATCATCGTGCCGATGGCCTTCGCCAGACCGGGATTGAGCGCCACGGGAAAGTTGAGGGCGCAGACCGCGCCGCGCTCGATCAGCTCCGCGAACGGCGGCAGTGGGATTCCGTCCGGGTCATCCGCGACCGGCAAGCCGCGGTACAGATCCTTGGGCGGGCAGAACAGCCGCTTGACCTCGGGGTTGTCGTCAAACAGCGACAGAAACACCGATATGCCCTCGACAATCGAGGTGCGGAGTTTATGGTCCATGGCCAGCCAGTCGTTCTGGAACCAGCGCCGGACGGCCTCGAATTGGCGGCGCTTGTAATCTTCGGCTGGCGTGAATGGCTTGGGCACTAGCTCAACCGCATCCTCGATGCCATGCTCGATGATCACTTGCTTGAGTTCCTCAGCGCTGTGGGCGCGCAAGACGCCCTGGGCGGCATCGAGTTCGAAGCCGAAACGCTCGATGTCGGGCACGAGAAGGATCTTGGGGTTGGACTTGGGCACCTCGATGAATGCCGCGCGGCTGAACAGCTGCTCGGCCTCGTCGAGCCTGTTGGCCAATAGCCCCGGGGAGATCGCGCATTCGTAGACATCGAACAGGGTCACATAGTCGTAGAGCACCTTGTGCAGCAGGATGATGAACTTGACCATGTTGGTGTAGGCCTGCTGCCAGAAGGGCTCCTTGCCCTTGCCGAACAGGTTGTTCATGAGCGAGGCCATGCCATAGGCCACCGCGTACGCATCGAGGTCGTTGTGGAGCGGGTTATAGCGGTAGGAGGAGGAGAAACCCACCTCGATGTAGTCGGTTTCGCGTCCGGCGCCGCGCATGAGGCGGCGCACATGCGCCGAGAGGTCGCCCTTCACTTCCAGCACCAAACCGCCGATGGAGTCTGGGCTGGAACCAGCGGCTGAACGCCCCGATGCGCCCTGGTACTCGATCAGTTGGCGCAGAAACGGCAGGATTGCGCCTGAGGTTTTACCCGACCCAACGGCGCCGAAGACCGCGACGCCAGTGTGCAACCCGCGGGCAGGGATGGTCAGCCAGCGGGGCCTGGCGACCGGCGCCGGCTGGCGTGGGTTGTGAAGCTCGCCGATGACGAGGGCTGGGTCTGGAGCGTGCCGGTAATCGGGATAGGGCGGAAGAACCGGCATGATCTCGCGCGAATCGGGCCGGTAGAAGAAAATGTAGCCGGTCGAGAGCACGGCGGAGGCGAGGACAAGGGGCGTTGTGAACAACAGGAGCATGTAGGCGATGTGCAGTCCCTCATAAATGGCAGGGGTGCGCAGTTCGATGAGTGCCAGCACGAGATTGCGCTGGGGAAACGGCCAGCGGTGTTCGAGCGCCGCGCCGGCGCTGACGGCAATGAGGACGCTAAAGGCCCCGCGCTCGCGAAACACCAACCGCAACGCAATCGCCGGCCAATGGTGGACCGCCTTGGTCATCGCGGATTGTCCTCTCTCGCCTTGGTTGTGGTGCTGTCATTCCGAGCGGGCGCACTCGCATCCGCGGCTTTGGGTCCGAGCTCCGCCCGCGCGGCAGCCTCACCGGTTGCGTG
>CAZWSD010000185.1:0-6775 GCA_964636535.1 uncultured Acidobacterium sp.
ACGCGCGTTGTCGATGTGCTCTTCGGGGAGCAGATGCCCCGCATCTGCTAGAACCGGCAGCGAACCGACCGACTCACGGGGTTGCCGGGTCGCCGCGGCTCGCGGCTGCGTTCACGCCAGCGAGGCCACCCGCGGGCGGCGAAACTCTCCGATTCGATTCGAAAGCCACGCGCGCCACTCGTCGAGGCCTTGCGCCGCAAGGCTGGATACTTCGAGCAGTTCAATCTCCGGATTCACCCTCCGTGCATTTTGCCGTGCGGTTTCCATCTCAAACGGGACATAGGGCAGCAAATCGGACTTGGTCAAAACCAGTAACTGCGATTTGACAAACATCGAAGGGTACTTCAGCGGCTTGTCCTCACCTTCGGTCACGCTCAGAAGGACGACTCGCACATTTTCGCCCAGGTCATAACTGGAAGGGCAGACAAGGTTCCCCACATTTTCAATGAGCAGCAGTTCAATCGGATCCATATCCCAGGCATCGAGCGCGCGCACGATCATCCCCGCGTCCAGGTGGCATACTCCTCCGGTCGTGATCTGCTGCACCGGAAAACCATACCGCGCCAGCCGCTTCGCATCGTTCTCGGTTTGCAGATCGCCGGTCAGAACTGCGACCCGCGCGTCGCGATCAAATCCGGCCAGCGTTTTTTCGAGCAGAGTGGTCTTCCCTGATCCGGGAGAACTCACCACGTTAACGCAGTATGTGCCCTGCTCGTGAAACCGGATGCGCAACTCGTTTGCGATTTTCTGGTTCTCGCTAAGAACAAGCCTCTGCTGCGGCGCTACGTTCATGCTTCATCCACCTCAATAAATGCGAGCTCCAGCTCTTCTCCGCCGATCAGGTGTACCTGCTGGTTGCCACAGCTGGGACACGGCTCGCAATACATCTTTGTTTCGAAATCAGTTGCACAGGTCGCGCAGTGATTTCTGCGAGGGCAGCTCTGGAGATCTATCTCGACGTCCTCCAAATCCGTCCCCGCACGAATGGCCATCAGGGCAAATTCCAGGGCCTGCAGATCTACACCTGCAAGAACTCCAACCCGCACGCCAATTCGCTTCAGGCGCGCGCCAGCCAAGCGGTCGGCTTCGACCCGGCCGGCCTCTAAAATTGATTGCGCAATTCCAACTTCATGCATGCGCCGGTATCACCGTCTCCTCTCGTGCGCGGCCGAACCGCTCATGGGACGCAAGCCAGGTGTCGAGCTGACGCCGCGATTCGGCAAGCAATTTCGGCAGCGCCCGTTGCACTTCATCCGTCAGCTCCGTGCCCCAGCGGGTGGACTTCGGCTGCACACCCAAGAGCACAATGTCTTCCGGTTCTTCGCCCATCAGCTTGAGCACTCCAATGAGGTCGGAAAATCCGAGCAGATGCACGCTTTTCCCTGCCGGAATCTCACCCAGTGCGTTCTTGTCAAAACGAACCAGGGCACCCGGTTCTGCCCCAACGTCCACGGCGTCAAGGGCCAGCAGGTGCGTAACGCCACTCAATGGGTACATGAGATCGAGACCGAGGGTGCCGCCCTCCACAAACGCAACGTCGCCGTGGAAGTCGAATTCGGCCAGAGCGCGCACGGCCATCATCCCGACGGCGTCGTCTGTCCGCATCAGGTTGCCCAGGCCGAGCACGCAAAGCCGTTTACGCACTTCCATCCTTCTTCCCCGCCCTGCGCGCCGCTCGCCGCTCGGCCTTCGCCTGCCGTTCGGCCTTCTCCAAGGCCATTTCTTCTTCCACTACGCTCCGCTGCATATACTTCCACCCGCTGAAGATGCTTTCCATCATTCCATTTTTTAGATCAAAGGCGTTCAGTAAAGCACTGTACAGGTGGTGCACGAAAAAGCCAATCAGCAGGAACATTACGAAGTAGTGCGTGAAGCGCAGGTACTGAATGTCAATGCTGTGAGAAAGCCATGCGGTGAGAAATGCCGCCAGGTGGTTGTGCGATACCGTGGCATAAAGCGTAAGACCGGTCAGGCACTCTACTGCAACCAAGAAATAGACTCCAAGATAGAACACCGCAGCAAGCGGATTATGTCCTACTTCCGGCATTGGCATCCTGCGCCAGAAACTATAGTAGCTGAGGGTACTGCGCAGCCGTTCATGCTGGTCTTTGGTCAGCGGCAGGTACGACCTCCAGCGCGAACACCGGTTTCCTGCGAAGTACCAGTAGAGGCGGAGGATCAGAGCTGAAAGCAGAACGAATCCGAAGACCTCGTGGATAAATCGCATGGTCCCCATCGTCCACGCGTTGGGACTGTGCGCCTCAAGGTACGGCATGTTCATATACATCCCGGTGATTGAGAGCACAATGATGCAGATGACGATTGTCCAGTGAACCATGCGGATGGGCCACTGCCAAACATACACCCGCACTAAATCATCGACGGGTTTGTCGGGTGTCTCAGGTAGTGCGGACTCTACATAGGTCGCCATGGCTCACCCCTCCTGCAGCGCCGGAATTCCACATCCAATCGGGGACGTGGACGCCCGCCCTTCGGCGCCAACCACATGCACCGCGCAAGCAAGGCAAGGATCAAAAGAATGTACAGTGCGGAGAATCTCCAGCGGCCGGTTCGGGTCCGCAATGGGCGTGCCTACGAGCGCGGCCTCGTACGCGCCGCGTTGACCGCCGGCATCGCGTGGACCTGCATTCCACGTGGATGGAACGACGGCCTGGTAATTGACAATCTGCTTGTCCTCGATCTCGATCCAGTGTCCCAGCGAACCGCGAGGAGCCTCGTGGAAGCCAAAGCCGCGGCACGACTTCGGCCATGAATCCGGATCCCACTTTTCGCCGTTGTGAATCGCAACATTTCCGTGGGCCATGTTGTCATCCAGTTGCGCTACCCATCCCGGCAACTGATTCACCAGCAACTGTGCCTCCAGCGCGCGCGCCGCAATACGTCCCAGAGTCGAGAACAGGACGGTAGGCGGGGCGTTAAAGTGCTTCAGCGTCGCATCCACGACCTTGCGCGTCTGCTGATCCCCTGCGGCATAGGCCACGAGCGTGCGGGCCAACGGCCCCACCTCGACGGCTTTGCCGTCATACCGCGGCGCCTTCAGCCAGGAGTATTTTTCATCCACGTTCAGATAGTCATAGGGTGGTTTCGGCCCGGTGTAAGCCGGGTTCGTCTCGCCCTGATAGGGGTTCCTCGCCGCCTGGTCGCCACCACTGTAGTGGTACCAGGAGTGCGCCACGGATTCGGTGATTTTTTCCGGCTCGACCGGATACAGCCTGGTCAGATCGCGCCCGAGAACAATCCCACGTGGCACCAGGAACTGCGCCGGGTCATTCTGATACCGCGAGGTGAAGTCGCCGTAGGACATGAAGTTCCCCAGCCCCTCGCCGTAGTGGAACCAGTCCTTGTAGTAGCCGGCAATCGCCATGACATCCGGCAGATACACCTGCTCTACAAAGGTTTTTCCCTGGGCCACGAGGCGATTGAGCAGAGTGATCCGCTCGGGGTTGATGACCGCATCAGCCTCATTGCCGTCTATTGCGGTCGCCATGCCGCCGACCAGAAATGTCTGCAGATGTGGATTTTTTCCCCCGAGCACGGCATGAATGCGAATGAACTCGCGCTGCAGGTCGAGCGCTTCGATGTAATGGGCCACCGCCAGGAGATTCACTTCGGGAGGAAGCTGGTAGGCTGGATGCCCCCAATATCCGCTGGCAAAGAGGCTCAGTTGCCCGCTTGCCACGAGGGTCTTGACACGATCCTGCACGGCTTTGAAGTAGGTCGTGCTTGACTTTGGCCAGTTTGAGATGGACTGTGCGACCTGCGAGGTTTTCGCGGGATCAGCCTTGAGCGCCAGCGTCACATCGACCCAGTCGAGCGCATGCAGGTGATAGAAGTGGATGATGTGATCCTGCACATTCTGCGATGCGGCAATAATGTTGCGCACCAGCCGGGCGTTGTCGGGAATCTCGACACCCAGCGCGTCTTCGACGGCCCGAACCGAGGCAATCGCATGCACCGTGGTACAAACGCCACAGATTCTCTGCGCCCAGATCCAGGCCTCGCGCGGATCTCTGCCGCGGAGGATCAGCTCAATGCCCCGGAACATTGTCCCCGAACTCCAGGCATCACCCAGCGCGTTGCCTTTCATCTCTGCCTCAATGCGCAGGTGACCTTCAATGCGCGTTACCGGATCCACCACAATGCGTGCCATTACTTTTTGTCCTCCGTGCAGCCCCTGATTTCGTAATTCGGCTTTTCTTCTTCATGGGGATGCAGGTGGTCCCGGACCGCGCGTCCCACACCATGCGCGGCGCTGAGCGCAGCCACCCCGCCGACAATCGACCAACCAATATCGCCGGCCGTAACGTCTACGCCAAATCCGGCTGGATGCGGCAGCCTTTGATAGAAAGGAGATTTCGTATCCCAAAAACGGGGCGAAGCGCAGCCAATGCAGCCGTGGCCGGCCCTCACGGGCCAGCTTGTTCCGCTGTTCCACTGGGTGACCGGGCAATTGAAGGTTGCCTCCGGCCCCTTGCAGCCCATCTTGTAAAGGCACCATCCCTTGCGATGCCCCTCGTCACCCCAGGCCTCTACATAACGGCCCGCGTCGTAGTGAGCTCTGCGCTCGCACTGGTCATGGACAATTTGTCCGTAGGCAAAGAGCGGCCGGTTATACGAATCAAGCGCCGGCATCTCGCCAAAGGTGAGGTAGTGGACCAGGACGGCAGCGGTATTCGCCACGTTATGAGGGCAGCCGGAAAGGTTGATCACATTCAAGCCTGGCAGCGCTTCGTGCACCCCCAGCGCACCGGTCGGATTTGGATGCGCACGCACGAGGCCTCCGTCCCAGGCACAAGCGCCGACCGCAATGACGCCGGCCGCATTGGTACACACTTCGCGCGCCAGATCTAGGGCCGTCCGTCCGCCGATCGTGCAGTAGACGCCGCCTTCTCCGGTTGGAATCGCGCCTTCGACGATCACCAGGTACTTGCCCTTCTCGTTCTTGACGACATTCTCGAGTACGGACTCAGCCGCGAAACCGGCTCCGGCCATGATCGTTTCGTGATACTCGAGGCTCACGGCTTCCAGGACGATGTCTTCAATCGTTGGATTCGCAGAACGCAACATTGACTCAGTGCAGCCGGCGCAATCCTGGTACTCCAGCCACACGAGCGTGGGCTTGCGCTTCTGGGTGAGCGCCGAGGCCACCACCTTGGCATAGCCCGAGGGCAGCGCCAGGGTTCCCGTCATAACCGAACAGAATTGCAGAAATCGCCGGCGGGAGATGCCACGTCGCCGGCAGGCATCGTAGACAGAGCCTCCGTCTGGTTGAGAGCTTGAGAAGTCCATAGCCGTACCTCTTCGGGACAGTAAAGTCCTGCAAAGCGTAAACACTCAAAAAAACTGTTGCCTGTGACCTCAATCACAAGGGATTGAGGATACGGATCAGAAACCAGATGTTGCGCCCGCAAACGCTTCACCAACCGCAAACAGCAGGAGACGAGCAGCGAAAAATCCTGATTACAAAAGTGCGGTGAGTGCTCCCGAACTGGGCACATCGCGTGAGCGGCAGGGCGACCGCTGCTCTTTTGGCGACGGCTGATGGAGGCCGGGACCGCCTGGGTGTGGAAGCGGGGGCGAGCTCGCCATGTTACAACCGCAGTCTCGCCCCTTGGTCCGGCTCACGATATGGTGCGGCTTAACGGCGAAGAAGCCCTCCACCCTCCATGGAGACGCGGGAAGTGCACGGAGTGGAGCGTCTCCAGACACTCTCCTTTAATCAGTTGCTGGAAGTCTGCCGATGAAGGAAGTGATGACGCCTCGCTGAATCGGCATGCGGTGAACCGGGCAGGCTGGCTACAGGCAAAAGGCGGCGGGGCGGTCATCGCGGGCTTTCAGGAATCTGGGATTCCGGGCGTGCGGCTGGTTCGAGCGACGAGGAGGATGCCGTGAAGTTGTCTGGCGTCGGGCAGGTATTCTTAAGCTTGCCGGTCAACCCTTCCCGCGTAACCTGAAAGCTCAACTCCGTCTTCCCATCCACCGTCTGAATGCGGAATACGTAAATCCTGCCATAATCGCTTGTGGGCCATGCCGGCACCTCGTCCGGATTCTTTCCATATCTATTCAGCATCTGCTTCGCGAACCGGTTCAGCATCTTGTGTTCCCAGGCCACGAAGATCAGTCCGTGTGCGTATCGCGGAGCTGTCAGTGCCGTTTGCAACTGGCCGATGTCCTTAAACCCAATCTGCGTGTTGACCGGCATGCCCAGCACAATGGCCGTCGGCTCAATGGTCATCAGCGGTCGCACATAGGAGTAAAAACGTCCCCCCGGACCACGATTCATATCCGCCGGATCCGGCGCGTAGATGGCGTCAGGCCGACCAAAACGTGAAATCAAGATCTTAGGCAACGCCAGCGCCCGATTCAGGCCCTTGCAGTCCAGTTGCCCCAGCCCGGCCGGCGGCTTCTCGCCATGCCGAATCGCCACAATCGTCTCCTGTGCCATCAGGAAAGGAGCGCAGCACAAAACCATCCACCAAAGAGCTACAAGAACTCGGAACGATGAAATGCACTTCATGATCCAATTTTCGCAGGGAATGACCGGCAGGCCCAGCGAGGCCATCCGTCTATCGGACACCAATCAGGCAACCATGCACTTGGTTCGGCGCTTACACGGGAATGCACTCCTGTAATAAAACTTTGGAATGACCGCCTTGGCCTCCCGCCCGTTCGACATTGCGATACTGGCCGTGTATTTTTCCATCTCGATCGCCATTGGGCGCATTGCCCGGCGCCCGCTGACCAGTAGCAACGA
>CAZWSD010000186.1:0-6729 GCA_964636535.1 uncultured Acidobacterium sp.
GTGGTGGTGGCATGGAAGGGAAGGCGCTCGGTGGTATGCGCTGCCTCGTATGAGGCGCGGCGGTTTGGAGTCCGTTCGGCGATGCCCTTTGTCACGGCAGAGCGGCTATGTCCGCAGGCTGTGTTTGTGCCGCCTGATTTCGCTCGTTACAAGACGGTGTCGCGGGCGGTGCGCGAGATCTTTCAGCGCCATACCGATTTGATTGAGCCGCTGTCTCTGGACGAAGGTTACCTTGATGTGACGGAGAACAAGACGGGTCTTCCGACGGCGACGAAGGTCGCGATTGCGATTCGCCGGCAAATTCGGGAGGAGCTTGCGTTGACGGCGTCAGCGGGTGTGGCTCCGAATAAGTTTCTGGCGAAGATTGCCTCGGACTGGCGCAAGCCTGATGGGCTATTTGTCATTCAGCCGAAGGATTTGGAGAGCTTTCTGCCGCCGCTGCAGGTGGGGCGGATCCCGGGAGTGGGGAGGGTGACGGAGTCGCGGTTGAAGCGGATGGGGATTGGAACGGTGGGTGATTTGCAGCGGTTCGACCTGGGAGTGCTCGAAGGGGAGTTTGGGCGCTATGGGGCGCGGCTCTATCAACTGGCGCGGGGTGTGGATGACAGTCCAGTGACGCCGGATCGGCCTACCAAATCCATTTCGGCGGAGGATACCTTCGAAGAGGACATTTGGCTGGCGGAGATGGACGCGGTGATCCGGCGGCTTGCGGAAAAGGTGTGGCAGGCATCGCGGCGCGAAGCGCGCGTGGCGCGCACGGTGGTGCTGAAGCTGAAGACGAAGGAGTTCGCGATTCGTACGCGAAGTCTTACGCCGGTGGAGCCGCCGGTTTCGTGCGAAGAATTTACCGCGATTGCGCTGGCACTGCGGGAGCGTGTGAATCTTGGTCCGGAGCAGCTCTACCGGCTGGTTGGCGTTGGTCTCGGGAATTTCCGCGAAGCAGAGAAGCCGTTGAGTGACTTCTTCAATGGAGAAGAACTGAACGCGATGGGCGATCGCACGGAGTAATCAACTGAGCCAGAGTGCCTGATCGGAAAATGGGTGCCCCCCCGGCCGGCTGCAGGAGTGACGGGCGATGTTTGCGAGGTTTCCGTTGGGAACTGGGGCGGGGGCGCGCGTGGAGGGCGAGCCGGGGGCCTCGTTTGAGGCGGGGGGATCGTGAAAGAATAGGCTGCAGATACCATGAGCAACGAAGAGCCTATCGATCCGAGTGCAACAACTGATTCCTCAACTGAACCCGCGGCTGAAACCGGTGAAAGCTTTGGCGAGCTGCTGGCGGAGTTCGAGCAGAGCCATGCGCGCCGCAAAGAACAACCAGAGGCGGGCGCGGCGCGGCAACTGGAGGGCACGGTTGTCTCGCTTTCCGCCGATGCGGTGTACCTGGATATTGGTTATAAGACCGAGGGAGTGCTGCCGCGGAGCGCGTTTCCGCAGGATGCCCAAGAGGTGTCGCCGGGTGATCGTTTTTCTGTTTCGCTGAAGGGGCGAAACGAGGAGGGCTACTACGCTTTATCGCTGGCGAAGTTGGCCCAGGTGACGGACTGGGCGTCACTGGAAGCCGCTTTTGAGCAGAAGGCGGCCATTGTGGGCACTGTGACGGGCGTGGTGAAGGGCGGCGCGAGCGTTGATGTGGGCGTGCGGGCGTTTATGCCTGGCTCGCGCAGCGGGGTGCCGGCCGGCGAGGATTTGCAGAAGCTGGTGGGGGAAGAGATTTCCTGCCGGATCATCAAGCTGGATGTTGCCGAGGAAAATGTTGTGGTGGACCGGCGCGTGATTCTGGAAGAGCAGGAACGGACGCTTGCGGCGAGCCGGTATGGTGAGCTGAAGGAAGGCGACGTAGTGAGCGGCGAGGTGCGCAGCCTGGCGAGCTACGGCGCGTTTGTGAATGTGGGCGGTGTGGATGGTCTGCTGCACGTGAGCGACATGGCGTGGACGCGCGTGAACAGGCCTGAGGACCTGCTTGCCGTTGGGCAGAAGTTGAAGGTCAAGATTCTGAAGATTGATACCGAGACGCAGCGGATTTCGCTTGGATTGAAGCAGCTTGGGCAGGAGCCGTGGGAGACGGCGGCTGACAAGTATAAGGTGGACCAGCGCGTGACGGGGCGTGTGTCGCGGCTGGCGGAGTTTGGGGCATTCGTAGAATTGGAGGCAGGTATCGAGGGGTTGATTCATGTCTCGGAGATGTCGTGGATCCAGAAGGTACGTAAGCCGTCTGATGTTTTGAAGGTCGGCGATACGGTTGAGGCGGTGGTCCTGGGGCTCAGCGTGGAGGGTCGCAAGCTTTCACTGGGACTGAAGCAGGCGTTGGGCGATCCATGGGCCGATGTAGCGCAGCGTTTTCCTCATGGGTCAGTACATGCGGGAACAGTCTCGAGATTGATGAACTTCGGCGCGTTTGTGCAACTAGCCGAGGGCGTGGAAGGGCTGGTACACATCAGTGAGATTACGTCGGAAAAGCATCTGCATCATCCGCAGGAGGCGGTGAGAGCCGGTGAGCAGGTGAAGGTGAAAGTGCTTGCTCTGGATATGGAAAAGCGACAGTTGAAGCTCAGCATGAAGCAGGCGGAACCGACTGGGTTGGACGAGTTCTTCGCCGAGCAAAGAGAGGGCGATGTGGTTTCCGGCCGGGTGGTGTCTGTGAAGGGCGACGCGGCAGTAGTGGAATTAGGCGAAGGAGTGATGGCCAGTTGCAAGGTGGCGGCGGCCGACAAGATTGCAGAGACCGGAAGAGCGAGCGGCGGCAATGCGGATATTACTTCGCTGAGTGCGATGCTCCAGTCTCGCTGGAAGAGCGGAGCCATGCCGGCGGCGTCGGCTTCGGGTGGGTTGCAGCCTGGGCAGGTGCGTAGATTTCGCATTGCCAGATTGAATGCGGATGCCGGCAGCGTCGAGGTGGAAGCGGTGTGAGCTGCCGGGCCTGCGCCTGATTCCCAGGGGCAGTACCGGGTAGCCAAAGCGGAGGAGGTGGGATAGCCTGATTCTGTTTGCCGCCGCTGCTTGCCGCCGCGCGCCAGGAGATCGCGAAACGTGCTGAGTGAAATGTTTGAGCTGAAGGGTCGCTGCGCCGTTGTGGTGGGGGGCTCGTCTGGAATTGGGCAGACCATTGCTCTTGGGCTGGCGGAAGCAGGGGCCGATGTAGTGCCGAGCGCGCGCCGCCAGGTGGAAGTGGAGCAGACGGTCGAAAGGATTCGGGCGATGGGGCGCAAGTCGCTAGGATGCGCGTCGAATGTGAGGGATCGCGCATCTCTAGAGACGTTGCATGATCGCGTGATGGCGGAGTTTGGCAAGGTGGATATCCTGGTGAACGCGGCGGGGGTGACGAAGCTGACGCCGACGCTCGAAGTTGCGGAGGACGACTGGGAGCGGATTGTGGATACGAATCTGAACGGCACGCTGCGGGCCTGTCAGATTTTCGGCGAGTCGATGCTAGCGCGCGGGTATGGACGGATCATCAATATTGCGTCGCTGGCCTCCTACGTTGCGTTTTATGGTGTGGCGGCTTACGGGGCGAGTAAATCGGCGGTGGCTTCGCTGACGCGCTCGCTGGCGGTGGAGTGGGCGGCCAAAGGCGTATGCGTGAATGCGATTGCGCCGGGGATATTTCCGACGGAGCTGAATGCGAAGATATTGAATGGCACCGGGCGCGGCAGGGAGCTGCTGATGCGTACGCCGATTGGGCGTTTTGGCCGCGTGGAAGAGCTGATTGGCGCGGCCGTGTTTCTTGCGTCAGATGCTGCATCTTACGTCCACGGGCAGATTCTGGCCGTCGATGGTGGATTCCTTGCGAGCGGCGTGAATCAATGAGCCGCCGACTGTTGATGATGGAAGATCCGATGAAGGTGATGGGATGAAGATCAAAAACGCTCAGGTAAACATCTGCTCGCCGGGCCGCAATTTTGTCACGCTGAAGATTGAAACCGATGAGGGCGTCTACGGGTTGGGCGATGGCACTTTGAATGGCCGGGAGCTTGCCGTTGCGAGTTATCTCAAGGATCATGTGATTCCCTGCCTGATTGGACGGGATGCGTTCGCAACTGAAGACATTTGGCAGTATCTGTATCGCGGAGCCTACTGGCGGCGGGGCCCGGTGACGATGTCCGCCATTGCGGCCGTGGACATGGCGCTGTGGGATATCAAGGGCAAGGCGCTGAACACGCCGTTGTATAACCTGCTGGGCGGATGCAGTCGCGAGGGTGTGATGGTGTACGCGCACGCCCACGGCGAGAGCGTGGAAGAGGCGGTGGACGACGTGGGCCGGCGCATGGAGATGGGATACATGGCAGTACGCGCGCAGAGCGGGATTCCAGGGCTCGATTCCACTTACGGCGTACCTAAGGGCCACCAGCGTTACGAGCCCGCCGAACGAGGTCTGCCGCCGGAGGGCCGTTGGTCGACGGAAAAGTATTTGAGGCATGTGCCGCGGTTGTTTGCCAGGATTCGCGACCAGTTTGGTGACGATGTACACCTGCTGCATGACTGCCACCATCGCCTCACGCCGATTGAGGCGGGGCGGCTCGGCAAGGAACTGGAATCGTATCACCTTTATTGGATGGAAGACCCCACGCCGGCGGAATTGCAGGAGGGCTTTCGCGTGATTCGCGAGCACACGACGACTCCGATCGCCACCGGGGAAGTGCTCAACAGCCTGTGGGATGTGAAGGAGTTGATCGAGAACCAGTGGATAGACTACGTGCGCACGACACTGGTGCACGCGGGCGGGTTTACGCACCTGAAGAAGATCGCGGACTTTGCGTCGATCTACCACGTACGCACCGGCTGCCACGGCGCGACGGATCTCTCCCCTGTGACAATGGCGGGCGCGCTGCACTTTGGTCTGGCGATCAACAACTTCGGCATCCAGGAGCACATGCCCCACAACGAGGAAACCGACGCTGTTTTTCCACACCACTACAAGTTTGAGGCAGGCTACATGCATCCGGGGGACGCGCCGGGCCTGGGCGTGGAACTGGATGAAAGGCTGGCCGCGAAATATCCGTATCAACGAGCATATCTGCCCGTGAACCGGAAGCTCGACGGTACGCTTTTTGATTGGTAGCTGTATCGGTTACGTTTTATGAGACAGGGATGCGGGCCTGCGCGATGACCTGCAGATAGCGGCGCGCGGTCTCAATGATGGTGTGCGGCTCTCCCCTGGCAATGGCGGTGGGATTCACGAGATCAGTGCCAACGCCGAGCGCCGAGGCCCCGGCATGTAGAAAGTCCGCGGCGGTGGTCAGGGTGACGCCTCCGGTTGGAATGAGGCGAATTTCAGGGAACGGTGCCTTGAGAGCTTTGAGGTAGGCGGCGCCTCCAACGGCGGAGCAAGGAAACACCTTGACGTAGGCTGCGCCGGCACGCCATGCGGTGATCACTTCGGTCGGAGTGAGAGCTCCAGGGATGGAGAGCTTTCCTGCTTTCAAGGTGGCGGCGATCACGTCCAGATGCAGGCTGGGGCTGACGACAAATTCCGCGCCGGCCTCGATGGTGGCTTCGCAATCGGCCACGGTAGTCACGGTGCCGGAGCCGAGCAGCAAGCGGTCGCCGTGAACCTGCTTTAGTTCTTTGAGGATTTCTATCGCACCGGGCACTGTCATGGTAACCTCCACGACTTTGACTCCGCCCGCTACCATCGCGTCTACCAGTGCATGCGCTTCCTTTGCCGAACGTGCGCGCAGCACCGGGATCAAGCCCAGTTGTTCCAACCTTGTCATCGTCTCTTTCGCCATTTGGTCTCCCATGTGCTTTCCGGCATTTTGCGGAGTATTTGTCGTTCCTGGATGATGTCGCGTAGCTTGTTCCGGTGGTGCACACCGTTTCGACAATCCTCTAGCGCTCAATCCTGGCCGAACTGCCTTGCATCACGCGCTCCACCTCTTTCAGCGTTGCCATGCTGGTGTCTCCGGGAGTCGTCATTGCCAGCGCGCCGTGGGCCGCGCCACAGCGCACAGCCCACTCCAGGGGCTTGCCCGTGATGATCCCGTAAATCAGCCCGGATGCAAACGAGTCGCCACCGCCCACGCGGTCAAGGATGTCGATGTCGCGTTGTGCGACGTGCACAATCTCATCGCCGGCGAGCGCAATTGCTCCCCACGCGTTGCGGCTCGCGGTATGGACCGTGCGGAGCGTGGTCGCAATCAGCTTGAGGTTTGGATATGCCCTGGCCACTTCACGCAGCATCTTCTCGTAACTGGCAATCGGCAACTCGTCAAAGTCCTCGGTAACGCCTTCGAGTTGAATGCCCAGCATGGCTGAGAAGTCTTCCTCGTTGCCGAGCAGCAAATCGACCTTCCGCACCAGATCGCGATTCACTTCCTGTGCCTTGGCCTTACCGCCAATGCTCTTCCACAGGGACGGGCGATAATTCAGGTCGTAGGAGATCGGCGTTCCGTACTTGCGGGCTGCGTCCATGGCGTCTGCCGCAACTTCGACGGTTGACTCTGACAGCGCCGCAAAAATTCCGCCGGTGTGAAACCAGCGCGATCCCTTCGCCGCCCCAAAAATTTCCTCCCAGTCAAAGTCCCCGCGCCTGGTCTGAGAGATGGCGGTATTTCCCCGGTCGGAACAGCCTGTCGCGGCGCGCACCCCGAAGCCCCGCTCGGTAAAGTTGAGTCCATTGCGAATGGAACGCCCGACGCCATCATAAGGCATCCAGCGAATGAGGGAAGTATCGACGCCGCCTTGCAGAATCATGTCTTCGATCAGCCGTCCGACCGGGTTGTCAGCGAAAGC
>CAZWSD010000187.1:0-6703 GCA_964636535.1 uncultured Acidobacterium sp.
CGGCTGCCCTTGCGCTGGATGATCTCGTAGAACAGCGTCGGCCTGTCTTCCACCGGCTTCGTAAAGATCTGCAGCATGTAGCCCTCGTCGTCGCGATCCACCAGAATGCCCAGCTTCTCCAGCTCTTCCACCGGCTCGTCAATCTTGCCCACCCGGCCCTCCAGCTCGGTGTAATAGCTGTGCGGCACCTTCAGAAAAGGCACGCCCTGTTCCTGCAGCTTCGTCACCGTGTCCAGAATGTCGTTCGTGGCCATCGCAATGTGCTGCACGCCCGCGCCGTGGTAAAACTCCAGGTACTCTTCAATCTGCGACTTCCTGCGCCCCTCGGCCGGCTCGTTGATCGGAAACTTCACCCGCCCGTTCCCATTCGCCATCACCTTCGACATCAGCGCCGAGTACTCCGTCGAAATATCCTTATCGTCAAAGTGCTGGTACAGCGAGAAACCCAGAATATCCGCGTAGTAATCCACCCAGCGGTTCATCTCGTTCCAGCCCACGTTGCCCACCATGTGGTCCACATACTGCAAGCCCACGGGCCGCGCCAGCGCATCGGTCCCGTTCGCGCCGGCCTCCGCCCGGTAGCCCGGCATAAATGCGCCGTGATAGTCTCGCCGCTCCACAAACGTGTGAATCGTATCGCCATAGGTCGCAATCGACGCCACCTTCACCGAACCGAATTCATCCTTCAGCTCCAGCGGTTCGCGAATGCTCCTCGCCCCGCGCCGCGTCGTTTCCTTCCACGCCTGGCGCGCATCGTCCACCCACAGCGCCACGTCGCGCACGCCGTCGCCGTGCAGATGCACATGCGCGGCAATCTCCCCGTCCGGACGCAGCGGCGTCGTCAGCACAAAACGAATCTTGCCCTGCTGCAGCACATACGAAGCGCGATCCCGCACGCCCGTCTCCGGTCCCGCGTAAGCCACCAGGCTAAAGCCAAACGCCATACGGTAAAAATATGCCGCCTGCCGCGCGTTTCCCGCATAGAACTCCACATAGTCGGTGCCGTTCAGGGGCAGATAATCTTTTTCGGTTTGAATCTCTGGATGCACCAGTGTAGACATCACTTCACACTCCACGAATCGTTCGTCAAGGGGCCGTTATCGGCCGGAACCCCAATCGACCCTATAAACTAACGCCAAAACCTGACAACTGGCAAAGGGGCAGGGAACCACAAAGCACAACTGGTACCGTTTTGGTACCGCTCACTCACCTTTGGATAGCACGGGCCAAATGAAAATCGCATTACAAAAGGCAATCCCGCTTCTCCGCCGGCATCCGGTCCTGTGGAGGCCGATCATCGTCTCCGCTGCGCTTTCCTGGGGCATCACGGCCCCCCTGCTTATGCTGACGCACCGGATCGAGATTGCGCTCGTTACCCGCCGCTGACACGCCCCCTACTTCTCCAGCACCACCGTCAAAATCTGCCCCGCCGCCTTCCGATCCTTCACCTCCGCATACCCAATCCGCGCCCGCTTCCCCACCAGGTCCGTGCAAGGATGCAAATCCCCCTTGATCTCCAGTCCCACCGCCGAATACCTCACGTGGAAGTAGTTATGCCGATACAGCACCAGGCTCTTTCCCCCCGCATCCAGCGTCACCACCAGCATTGACGGGTAGTAGCAACTCGCCTGCGTCACCACTCCGGTCACCGTGTGTTTCGCACCCGTCGGCGGCCCGACAGGGAACTGCGGCGTCTTCTCCTCCAGGCTCACCATCGGCGCCGATCCTGCCTTGCTCATCGCCGCAGGCGGCTTCGGCCCTGCAATGGGTCTCCTCCCGCCACTCGTCTGCTCCGCGTACGCCATGCGATTTCTCTGCGCATCCGCGGCTTCTTCGCTCTGCTCCCGCGCCATCATCGCCTGTATCGCCCGAATCCGCGCCGTCTGCGCCTCAATCATCGCCATCGCCGCGTGGTTTCGCGCCACGTGCCGCGCTGCCTCAAGCACACGCAGCGCATTGGCAAAGTCCTGGTGATTCGCCAGCCCCGCCGCTGCGTCCAGCCGGAACTGCACATTCTCCGGCTCCAGTGAAATCGCCTGCGCCTCCAGAATGTGCGCTTCCCGCTCATGCTCATGGTGAATGTCATAAAAGCGCGCCAGCAGGTCATACGCCGGCGCAAACCTGGGATTGAGCGCAATCGCTTTTCGCAGGCTCGCTTCCACCTTTGCATCCTCGGTGGCGTCGGCATTGCGCATCGCGCATTCGGCAAACCGGTAATTCACCTCGTAGTTCTCCGGATCAAGCGCCACCGCCCCCGCATACCAGTTCTCCGCTTGGCGCAAATGCCCCGCCCGCATCTCCAGGTAGCCCATCATCCGGTTGCCCATCGCGCTGTTCGGATCCTGCCGCAACACCCGCTGCAGCAGCGCCCGCGCCGCATCCATCCGCTGGCCGTCCACGAGCACCCCTGCGCGGATCGCATTCGCTTCTGTCGCGGGCACATCTTCCACCTGGAACTCGGCCTTGTTTACCCGCGTCCGCACCTTCAGCCGGAAATACGCGTAGGACAGATGGTTCAGGTAATTCTGCAGCTCCTCGTCGAGCTGGCTCAGGCTCCCAAACGCATTCCGCGCCGCCGTCAGCGAATCCTGCCCGGCCTTCAGATCGCTCTCATAGGTCTCCAGCCGCAACCTTCCGTTCTGCCGGTCCGTCACAATCAGGTAATGCACCAAGGCCCATGACTCAGCGTAAAAAATCGTCCCCTGCCGCTCCTCGTGGTAGTAGGGCGAACTCGCCGTGATTTGCACCAACGTCGCTATCGGAATGGGCCTGTGCGTCCGCAGGTACATCAGGTCGCCCAGGTTCGGTTGCCCCAGATCCACTTCATCGGGATGAATGTCCGTGTTCTGGTAGAACTCCGCCAGCCCTTCATTCAGCCACAGCGGCATCCATGTGTAGTCGTCGCGAAGCAGGTAGTGCGTGTACTCGTGGTAAATCGGCGCATAAGGATGTTCCCCATCCACACCCAGTCGCAGCAGAATGTAGTTCCGCGCCTCCTGGTGCATAAAATACCCGGCCAGGTCCAGCTTGCCCTTGCCCAGGTACGCCGCCGGCTCAACCTTCCGGAACTCCTTCCGGTTACGCAGCGCAACCACCAGCATCGGCGCTGCGTCCGCCGGATGCGCGTGCAGCAGCGCTGCGAAGGTCTCGCGCATCTTCTCAAACTGCTCGGCCAATTGCAGCCCTTCATCCCGGCCCGCGTCCGTAAGAACCTTGAAGTGAGGACTGCGCACCTCCACCCACTTCTCTCGCGCCTGCGCCGTACCGGCCAGCACCACGGCCAGCAGCAACACCCCAAACACCTTCCGCATCGCCCTGAGACTACTCCAAATCCCCCCCCCGCGAAAGGCGCCATCGATGCCTTCGGGTACTTTCGCTCGTTCCGTCCCGCCCTCGCCCACCAATTTTTTTCGCTCTGTCACATAGCCTGTTGCAATATGGAATGAAGAGGAATTTTCGTTTGCCGCGCATTCATTTCCATCAGCAACTGGCTGACCTTAAGGACCGCCTTCTCGCCATGGCCGCCCTGGCCCAGCAGGCCGTCGAGGCCGCCGTCGATGCCTACACCAACTCCGACCTTGAACTCTGCCAGTACGTGCGCGAAAACGAAACCGCCATCAATCTCGCCCAGCGCGAGGTCGACAACATGGCTCATGACCTGCTCGCCAAGGAGCAGCCCATGGCCGTTGATCTCCGCTTCATCCTCGCCGTCATCAAAATCAACGGCGACCTCGAACGCATCGGCGACCAGGCCGTCGGCATCGCTCGCCGTACACAGGATCTGCTCGCCGACCACCGCCCCGATCTGCCTGCCGACATCATTCGCATGGGCGAGCTCGCCAGCAAGATGATCCGCACCGCTGTCCTCGCACTCCTCGAAGGCGATGCCCAGATCGCTGAAACCGTCATCGCCATGGACGACGAAATCGACGACCTCAACCGCGAATCCCAGGCTGCGCTCATCCAATACATCCAGAACTCGCCGGGGACCGCTCCTCACGCCCTGCTCGCCATCATGATCGCGCGCAGCCTGGAGCGCATCTCCGACCACGCCACCAACATCGCCACCGATGTCATCTTCTGGATTCGCGGCGCCGATCTCCGCCACCAGCTCAGCCTCGCTGAAGCCGAATAATCCAGGACATCTGAAGAACCTGTCACCTCCAACGTAGTTGGTTCGCCATCATGGGAGCCAACCAAATGGTGGGGCTTGCAGTTGTCCCGCGCACCTCACCCTACGTGTTCTCCGTCACGTTCCCGCTCCCGGCCACCGCGATTACACTACTTGCATGTCAGCTCTCGTTCTCGACGGTAAGGCCTGCGCAAAGCAGATGGAAGCCGAACTCCTCACCCGCGTGGAGGCAATCCGCGCCAAAACCGGCAGCGAGACGCCCATCCTCGCCACCATCCTCGTCGGCGCCGATCCCGCCTCGGCCACCTACGTCCGCATGAAGGGCAACGCCTGCCGCCGCGTCGGCATGGACTCGCTCGCCGTTCATCTCCCCGAGGAAACCTCCACCGCAGAGCTCCTCGTCAAAATCGACGAGCTCAATGCCGACCCCCGCGTCCACGGCATCCTGCTCCAGCACCCCGTGCCTGAACAGATCGACGAGCGCGCCTGCTTCGACCGCATCGCCATCGCTAAGGATGTCGACGGCGTCACCGCTCTCGGCTTCGGTCTCATGGCCATGGGCGAAGCCGTCTACGGTTCCGCCACGCCCGGCGGCATCATGCGCCTGCTCCGCCACTACAACATCGCCATCGAGGGCAGGGAAGCCGTCGTCGTCGGCCGCAGCCCCATTCTTGGCAAGCCCATGGCCATGATGCTGCTCGGCGCCAACGCCACCGTCACCATCTGCCACTCCCGCACTGCAAATCTCCCGGAAATCGTCCGTCGCGCCGAAATCCTAGTCGGGGCCCTCGGCAAGCCAGAATTCATCAAGGCCGGCTGGATCCGCGACGGAGCCGTCGTCGTCGATGCCGGCTACCACCCCGGCGGCGTCGGAGATATCGAGCTTTCTAAAGTCATCGATCGCTGCTCGGCCTACACGCCCGTCCCCGGCGGCGTCGGCCCCATGACCATCGCCACCCTCATCGCCCAGACCGTCGAAGCCGCGGAAAAAGCCGCCGGCATCTGAGTGTTGGCTCACCAACCGGCACGCTCATCAGTCGCACCCGCCCGTGGACGCGCAATAGCGATTCGCCGCATCCAGATATTGCGTCCAGTTCTCCGCAATACCCCGTTGTGCCTCCCGCAGCGGCATCCTGCCCGACTTCACTTCGTGCGCCAGGTAATCCTCCACCCGGTCTTTGACCTTGAAATACCGGTCCTCGAGCGCAACGTGCGATGGTCCGCACTCCGGCCAGATGTTGCCTAGCCCATCCGCGCCGCCCAGTTCCAGTGGCACCAAATGGTCAAGCTCGCAAACCTGCGTCGCCTCGTAGTTTTTGCGCGGCTCTTCAATGCCGTACCAGCGGTAAGTCTGGTGCTTCTTCCTTTCACTGGTTTCCTGGTTGCGGATGCAACCGGTTCTCCACCCGGGACTCCGCAGCATCGCCACTGTCACCCTTGGGTTGATGCCGCCCGGGGTGCAGCGCGGATCGGGAACCGGATAGCCATCGCGCAGCGTCGTCGCGCAACTGTCATTGGCCGGAGCCTCCCACCGAGCAAAATATTCCGAGCTATACGTCAAATCAAATTGCGCGCAGTCCTCTGGACTCTCCGCCTTCCAGCGCGAGCGGCCACCGTAACCCGCGCGCCCCTCATGCCGATAAAGCGAGAACGCCCCATTGCCGCCGCGATGGAATCTGGAAATTCGGCCCCAAAACAAAGTGAAAATCACTGCCGCAACTGTCAGGGTCAAGAGAAAGGAAACAAATCGGCGAAACATGACTGGCGCCACCCTATCACGGTTTCCCGCCGCGGCCTACGTTACCGGTCGCTCAGCCTGGTTACGCAAAGATCTTGCCGCTCTGCATCCCCAGCCACACGGCCACAAAGCCCAGAATCAGGCTGCCGGAGAAATACAAAAACGCCGCCGCCGCCTGCCCGCTCTGCATCGCGTGCAGCGTTTCGTACTCAAACGTCGAGAAAGTCGTATACGCCCCGATAAATCCAATCGGAATCGCATACCTCCATGCCGGGGACATCTCCAGATGGGTGTCCAGAATCGCCAGCACCAACCCCATCAGGAAGCACCCCGTCACGTTGATCACCAGCGTACCGTACGGGAATCGTGTCCCCACGCGCTCATACACCCACACGCCTACCGTGTAGCGGGCAATCGCTCCCAGGGCCCCGCCGAGCCCAATCCACAAAAATTTCATTGGAATCTTGTATCCTCCTTGGCACTTCAGGCTGCAAACGCAGCCACCATCGTCATGAAAGTGTCAGGAGTCATTGGCTGCCGGAACCGGCAACGGTTGAATTGAGGCGAACTCCACCGCCCTGCAATCAGCTTCTCCGATGCTCGCCGCGCCGTCAAGCGCATCACAATGTTCATCGTGGCAAAATAACGAGCGCCGTCTCACCACTTTGGCTCGTCCTTATCTGCCTGCGGGAATAACATCGAACCCAACTACGCATGCGAATTCTTACTACCGCTACCGCCTTTCCGCCCCACTACTTCACCCAGCAGCAGATCGCCGCCGAACTGGCCGGCTACTGGCAGGGCGCCGTTGACACCGCCGTCCTCGAACGCCT
>CAZWSD010000188.1:0-6693 GCA_964636535.1 uncultured Acidobacterium sp.
TGCCTTCCGACTCGACGATGCAGACGCCGCCGGTTTCGGCGATGAGGAAGTTTGCACCGCCGATGGCGGTTTTGACGCGCAGAAAGCGCTCGCGGAGGTAGCGGCGTGCGGCGTCGGTGAGGTCCTGGGGGCTGTCGCCGAGATCGGGCAGGCGCATGCTTTCGCGGAAGATTTCGCGGACCTGGCTGCGGTTTTTGTGGAGCGCGGGAACGACGATGTGGGAGGGTCGATCGTTGCCCAGTTGGACGATGAGTTCGGCGAGGTCGGTTTCGCAGGGATGGATTCCGGATTCTTCCAGAGCGCGGTTGAGGCCGGTTTCATCGGAGGTCATGGTCTTGATTTTGAGGACTTCGCGGGCGTTCTGGGCGCGGACCAGATCGATGATGATGCGGTTAGCCTGGTCGGCATCGGCGGCCCAGTGGAGGTGGCCGCCGGCGGCGACGCAGGCGGACTCGAACTGGAGGAGATAGTGATCGAGGCGGAGCAGGGTGCGCTGCTTGATTTCGCTGGCGGCGTCTCGGAGGGCCTGCCAGTCGGGCAGTTCGGAGGAGACGATGGCGCGTTTCCGCTGGATGACCTCGGTTGCATGGCGGACATTTTTGCGGAGTTGGGAATCGTCGAGGAGCGGGAGGGCGGCTTTCTGAAAGGAGGGTGCGGATGCGGAGTCGCCGACGCGGATGGTCATGGCTGAGGGGTCTCCTCAGTGGATGCGAGGATTTCCGCAAGGTGAACGGTGCGGATGCCGGCGCGCTGTCGATGGAGGCCGCCCTGAATGTGCATGAGGCAGGAGTTGTCGACGGCGGCGCAGACCTCGGCGCCGGTATTTTCAACGTCGCGCATTTTCTCGGCGAGCATGGCGGCTGAGACATCGCCGTTTTTGATGGCGAAGGTGCCACCGAAGCCGCAGCAGCGGTCGGAGTTGGGTAATTCGACGAGTTCGAGACCTCGGACGTTGCGGAGCAGGCGCAGCGGGAGGTCGTCGAGATGAAGGCCGCGCAGGGAGTGGCAACTGGCGTGGTAGGTGACGCGATGCGGATAGTAGGCTCCGACATCTTCAAGGCCGAGCTTGTTGATGAGCAGCTCAGAGAACTCGTAGACGCGGGGCAAGAGGTCATCGACGGCCTGGATGAGTGATCTGTCGCCAGTGGACTCGGCCATTTTGGGGTAGTGATCGCGGATCATGGCGACGCAGGAGGAGGAGGGGATGCAGATGGTTTGGGCGGAGCCGAAGACGCGGATGAAGCGCTGCATGAGGGGCATGGCTTCCTGCTGGTAGCCGGTGTTGTAGTGCATTTGTCCGCAGCAGGTTTGTTCGAGCGGGAAATCGACGGCGTGGCCGAGTCGTTCGAAGAGGCGGACGATGCTTTTGCCCGTCTCTGGAAAGAGCAGATCATTGTAGCACGTGATGAAGAGAGAGATGCGCAACGTTACTCTACCGGAACCAGTCATGGATTTGGCCGGCTGCGAGTGGAGGAACGCAGCCGGCCAACCAAGGATAGCAGGATGGAGTTTCCATCGAAAACGGGTTACGGTTTGAAACGAGCCTGGAGGGCGGATGGAGCCGGAGGGCGGGAAGCGCGCGGCGCCGTCCGGGGGGATGGCTACTCCTTGTCTTTGCCGCCTTTGAGCTGAGGCATTTTGGAGTCGGTGCTCATGGTGAGCAGGCCGGATCTGGCGTAGGCAAGGAGCTTGTCGCGGGTATCGGTGATGTCGAGATTGCGCATGGTGAGCTGGCCGATGCGGTCTCGCGGGGAGAAGGTGGATTCGCCCTTTTCCATGGTGAGGCGCTCGGGCTTGAAGGTGAGATTGGGAGAAAGGGTGTTGAGGATGGAGTAGTCATTGCCGCGGCGGAGCTCGAGGGTGACCTCGCCGGAGATGGGCCTGGCGACCCAGCGCTGGGCGCTTTCGCGGAGCATGATGGCCTGGGGATCGAACCAGCGGCCCTGATAGAGGAGGCGGCCGAGTTTGCGGCCGTTTTCGCGGTATTGCTCGATGGTGTCTTCGTTGTGGATGCCGGTGATGAGGCGCTCGTAGGCGATGTAGAGCAGGGCGAGTCCTGGCGCTTCATAGATGCCGCGGCTCTTGGCTTCAATGATGCGATTTTCAATCTGGTCGCTCATGCCGAGGCCGTGACGGCCGGCGATGCGGTTGGCTTCGAGCAGGAGCTCGACGGGGTCAGGGAATTCGCGGGCGTTGAGGGCTACGGGCCATCCATCTTCAAAATGGACGGTGACTTCTTCTGGTTTGACGGGGACGTCATCGCGCCAGAAGGGGACGCCCATGATGGGCGCGACGATCCTGATGCTGGAGCTGAGGTGTTCGAGGTCCTTGGCTTCGTGAGTGGCGCCGAGGATGTTTGAGTCAGTGGAGTAGGCTTTTTCGGCGGACATTTTGTAGTCGAAGCCGGATTTTTGCATGAAGGCGGACATTTCGGCGCGGCCGCCGAGCTCGTCAATGAAGAGTGGGTCGAGCCAGGGTTTGTAGATTTTGAGGTCGGGATTGACGAGGAGGCCGTAGCGGTAGAAGCGCTCGATGTCGTTGCCCTTGAAGGTGCTGCCGTCGCCCCAGATGCTGACGTCGTCCTCTCGCATGGCCGTGACGAGCATGGTGCCTGTGACGGCGCGGCCGATGGGGGTGGTGTTGAAGTAAGTGACGCCGGCGGTGGAGATATGAAACGCACCGCATTGCAGGGCGGAAAGGCCTTCTCGGACGAGCTGGGCGCGGCAGTCGATGAGGCGGGCGTTTTTGGCGCCGTATTCGAGGGCCTTGCGGGGGATGGCGTCGTAGTCGGATTCGTCTGGTTGGCCGAGGTTGGCGGTGTAGGCGTAGGGGATGGCGCCCTTTTGCTTCATCCAGTGAAGCGCGGCGCTGGTGTCGAGGCCTCCCGAGAAGGCGATGCCGACCTTTTGGCCGACGGGGAGCTGTTCCAGAATATTGGACATTTGGGTGATGAGTTCCCTGGAGGAATTTGGCAACTGCGAGGACTGCTTACCTCTTATTGTAGGGGGCGATTTGCGGTGGTGATTTTGGGGTGCGGGAAAATCGCGCGGGCCGGCGGGCGGGAGAGCGGGGCGAGAAACCCCTGACGGCGTGGAATGCATCCACTTTTCTAGGGTTGAGGACCCGGGGAACGATGGGCAAGGGGGCTGGAGGATTTTGGTTTTTCGATTTGGGCGAGAAAGGCCTGCTGGACGTGGTTGAGGGTGCGTCCGCGGCGGACGGCGGCGACGATGGTGCGCGTAGCGCGGGCGTCGCTGAGTGGGAGATAGGTGCATCCGGCATTGAGGTCGATGGCCATTTGAGGAACGATGGAGACGCCGATACCGGCAGCCACCATTCCGAGGAGGCTGCTGAATTGTTCACTTTCAAAAGTGATGCTGGGAGTGATGCGGGCGCGGCTGCAGGCGGCGATGGAGAGGTCGCGGAAGCAGTGGCCATCGCGGAGCATGACGAAGGATTCACCGCGGAGATCCCTGATGGCGAGGGATTTTGCGCCGGCGCGGGGGTGATGCTTGGGGAGCGCGGCGAAGAGAGGTTCGGTGCGGAGGGGAAAGGTCTTGAGGTCCTTGTGGCGCAGCGGGAGGGCGAGTATGGCGAGATCGACAGAGAGGTTGCGGAGGCGTTCGATGAGGGTGGGGGTTTTTTCTTCGACGATGCGCAATTTGGCCTGGGGAAATTGGCTGACAAAGAGTGCGGTGAAGCGGGGCATGAGGTAGGGCGCGATGGTGGGGATGATGCCGACGGTGACGCTGCCGCGGACGTCGGCGGATTTATCCTCGACGCTGGAGCGGGCGGCGTCCATCTGGTTGAGGATGGAGCGGGCATGGGGCAGGAATGCGCGGCCGGCCTCGGTGAGGCGGATGCCGCGGCCGAGGCGATCGAAGAGCCTTGCGCCGAGATCCTCTTCGAGCTTGAGGACCTGCTGCGAGAGGGAGGGCTGGGCGACCTTGCATTGTTCGGCGGCGCGGCTGAAGCTGCCCGTGTCGGCGATGGCGCAGACGTATCGTAGCTGGTGGATTTCCATAGGTACATCCTATACCACAGATGCCAAATATGTATTGGAACTATGGAATGCGCCGATGCTATTGTTTTTAAGTTGACCTGGAGGGAGGGTGGCGCGCCGGTATGGGCCCTGGACCGGGGCCGGAATGTTGAGGTGGAAGGACCGGGCGGGACGGCTCTTGCCGAAGCAGGTGGAAGCAGTATGGCGAAAGAATCAGACCTTGCGGTTTGAGCAAGCGCCATCAGCGAGAAGATGCAGTGAACGGGATGTGGCTCCCGGCAATAGGGCTGCCTGTTCCTCAACCGGAAACCGACAATAAGGAGAAAAGGAAATGGCAACGGAATCAAAATGCCCAGTTACGAGCGGCATGCTGAAGCACACGACGGCGGGCGCCTATGGAAACAAGGACTGGTGGCCGAATCAGCTGAAGCTGGAGATTCTGCATCAGCATTCTTGGCTGTCGAACCCGATGGGAGAATCGTTTGATTATGCCCAGGAGTTCAAGACGCTGGACCTGAAGGCGGTGGTGAAGGATCTTCACGCGCTGATGACGGACTCGCAGGACTGGTGGCCGGCTGATTTCGGTCATTACGGTCCGCTGTTTATCCGGATGGCGTGGCATTCGGCGGGCACGTACCGTGTTCACGATGGGCGGGGCGGGGCGAGCCGTGGCTCGCAGCGGTTTGCGCCGATCAACAGCTGGCCGGACAATGCGAACCTGGACAAGGCGCGGCGGCTGCTTTGGCCGATCAAGCAGAAGTATGGGCGGAAGCTGTCGTGGGCGGATTTGATCATCCTTGCGGGGAACGTGGCTCTGGATTCGATGGGATTCAAGACGTTTGGATTTGGGGGCGGGCGCGAGGACATCTGGGAGCCGGAGATCGACATCAACTGGGGCCCGGAGACGGAGTGGCTGGGCGACAAGCGTTACAGCGGGGAGCGGGAGCTGACGAATCCGCTGGCCGCGGTGCAGATGGGTTTGATTTACGTGAATCCGGAGGGGCCGAATGGAAATCCCGACCCGCTGGGTTCGGCGCGGGATATCCGCGAGACGTTTGCGCGGATGGCGATGAACGACGAGGAGACGGTGGCGCTGATTGCCGGGGGGCATACGTTTGGCAAGACCCACGGTGCGTGTTCGATTTCTCATGTTGGGGCAGAGCCGGAAGGGGCGCCGATCGAGGAGCAGGGACTGGGCTGGAAGAACGATTTCGGCACGGGCAAGGGCGGCGATGCGTTTACGAGCGGAATCGAAGTGATCTGGACGCCGACGCCGACCAAGTGGGACATGAGCTATCTGGAGACGCTTTACGGATACGAGTGGGAGCTGATGAAGAGCCCGGCGGGTGCGCACCAGTGGAAGCCGAAAGGCGACGGGGGCGCGGGAACGGTGCCGGACGCGCACGAGGCGAAGAAGCGGCACCAGCCGATGATGCTGACCTCGGACGTGGCGCTGCGGGAGGACAAGGCCTACGACAAAATATGCCGTGATTTTCTTGCGCATCCGGACAAATATGCCGATGCGTTTGCGAGGGCGTGGTACAAGCTGACGCATCGGGACATGGGGCCGATCACCCGTTATCTGGGTCCGCTGGTGCCGAAGGAGGAGCTGATCTGGCAGGATCCGGTGCCGAAGGTGGACCACGAGCTGGTGAACGAGAAGGATGTGGAGGCGCTGAAGGCCGAGGTACTGGCGTCCGGGCTTACGATCTCGCAGCTTGTGACGACGGCGTGGGCTTCTGCGTCGAGTTACCGGGGCAGCGACCGGCGCGGCGGGGCAAACGGAGCTCGAATCCGCTTGGAACCGCAGAGGCGCTGGGAAGTGAACCAGCCGGCGGAAGTGGCGAAGGTGCTGGAGAAGCTGGAGGGGATCCAGAAGAAGTTCAACGCCGGGCAGAAGGGCGGGAAGAAGATTTCGCTGGCCGACCTGATTGTGCTGGGCGGCTGCGCGGCGGTGGAAGCGGCGGGGAAGAAGGCCGGGCAGAGCGTGAAGGTTCCCTTTGCGGCGGGCCGCACTGACGCTTCGCAGGAGCAGACTGACGCGGCGTCGTTTGCGGTGCTGGAGCCGGTGGCGGATGGCTTCCGGAACTATGCGCGCAAGGGATGCGAGGAGCGGGCGGCGCAGTTGCTGCTGGACAAGGCGCAATTGCTGACGCTGACGGCTCCGGAGATGACGGCGCTGATTGGCGGCATGCGGGTGCTGGGGGCGAACTACGGGCAGCAGAAGCACGGGGTCTTTACGAAGCAGACCGAGACGCTGAGCAATGACTTCTTTGTGAACCTGCTGGATATGGGCACGAAGTGGGAGCCGTCAAAGACGGAAGCCGGAGTGCTCAACGGGCGAGATCGCAAGTCCGGTGAACTGAAGTGGACGGGAACGATTGTGGACCTGGTGTTCGGGTCGAACTCGCAGCTTCGGGCGCTGGCCGAGGTGTATGCGAGCAGCGACGGGCAAAAGGCCTTCGTGCAGGATTTTGCATCTGCCTGGAATAAGGTGATGAACCTGGATCGCTTTGATCTTGCGCGGTAGGGTTGAAGGATTGGAAGAGCACATTTGCGCGCACATGAGGACCGCCTTCGGGCGGTCCTTGTGCGTGGATGGCGTCGGGGTGTGGCGATGCCGGAATGGCTCTAACCTGCATGTCTCACGAGTGGTGATTTCAGGCGGGAAGGTTGGATAGTTTTTGGCT
>CAZWSD010000189.1:0-6690 GCA_964636535.1 uncultured Acidobacterium sp.
CGCGCCTTCCAGTTCGCGCACGTTGGTGCGGACATTGGATGCGACGAAGAGTGCGACGTCAGTGGGCAGGGCGAGGTGTTCGCTTTCGGCCTTCTTCTGGAGGATGGCGACCTTGGTTTCGAGGTCGGGCGGCTGGATGTCCGCGATGAGGCCCCACTCGAAACGCGAGCGGAGGCGGTCTTCGATTTCGGGCAGCTCCTTGGGCGGGCGGTCCGAGGCGATGACGATCTGCTTCATGTTTTCGTGGAGGGCGTTGAAGGTGTGGAAGAACTCCTCCTGGGTGCGTTCTTTCTGCGAGAGGAACTGAATGTCATCGATGAGGAGCAGGTCGACGGAGCGGAAGCGGTCGCGGAAGCTGGTCATCTTGTCGTAGCGGAGGGAGCTGATCATCTCATTGGTGAACTTTTCGACCGAGACGTAGCAGATGGAGGCGCTGGGGTTGCGCATCTTTACTTCGTGGCCGATGGCGTGCATGAGGTGGGTTTTGCCCATGCCGACGCCGCCGTAGAGGAAGAGCGGGTTGTAGGCGCGCGAGGGGCGTTCAGCGACGGCTTCGGCGGCGGCGCGTGCGAACTGGTTACCGGCGCCGATGACGAAGGCGTCGAAGGTGTAGCGCGGGTTCAACTGGGCGGCGCTGGACCAGTCAAAACGCTGCTGCGCGCCTGCCGGGCCGAGTCGGGGAGCAGGGCGCATGGGGAGGCGGGGGGAGTGGTCTTCGGAGTGGTTGGGGGCGTGTGCCGGGGCGGGGGCGAAGCCGCCGTCTTCGCGGGCGCGCGTGAGAGTTGGATCTTCTTCGGGGGTGACGTAGGTGATGTCGTCGAACTCGAGATCGAGATGTTCGATGGCTTCTCGGATGAGGTCGTCGTATCGGTCCGCGATATAGCGAAAGTCGGCGGTGGGGATGCGGACGACCAGGGTGCGATCCCTGACATGGCTGAAGCGGGTTGGCTTGAGCCATGTGTCGAAGGATTGGCGGTTCACCTTTTTCTCAAGTGCCCCGAGTATCTGGACCCAGGGGTTTTGCGGGACTACTGGCGCGGTGGGGAATGAGGACATTCGGGCTTCCTTGCGAATCTGCCCGCGGAGGTGAGAAGGCAGCCCAATCCGGCCTTTCGGGAATGCGTCGGCCGCGCCTGGCTGTGGAAACAGCAGGCGAGATGGCACTGCGCACTGGCCGGAATAGTCGCCGAAGTGATGCGTCTCGGCGATGGGTCTGAATCCTCTTTTTGACTGCCGCGAGGCGTCGAAAAATTAATCCTGAACGGAGCCGATACTAGCACACTCGGGGAGTGGATTGAATGTGGTTTTCGCGATGAAAGTGTGCTAGTGGCGCGGGATGCACCATTCGTGGTGAAGGATGCGGGGGGAGGGGTGGGAGCCGGAACAGGGGAGAGATTTTCGCGTTGTGTGAGGACGAGAGGCTTCCTGTTCCGATGGTGAGGGCGGTAGCGGAGAGCGGGCCGAGCGCTGCGGTTTTTGCCGTTGAGGGTTTGGAGTGCTGGGGTGTGCTGGATTGCGGGATTCGCGCTGTTGTCTTGCGGCATGGCGCAAGCGGAGGGTTGAAGGGAGGTGGCGCTGCCGGGTTTGGCCATAGACGGCGGACTGCGATATACTTGGATTCTGTCCGCATTCGCTGTACAGGATGCAGTAGCCGCGGACGCAACCAATGCCAGCCTGCGGGCTGAAGAGAATCAGGAGCGCCGATCCAATGCCAAAGCGCACATTTCAACCGAACCGCCGCCGTCGTGCCAAGGTGCACGGCTTTCGCAGCCGCATGAAAACCAAGTCCGGGGCCGCCGTGCTCTCTCGCCGTCGCGCGAAGGGTCGCCATCGTGTGGCTGTGAGCGCGAGCTACCGGGACTAATCGATTCTCGCGTCAGCAGTGATGATGCGTTTGTATTTCCGACGTGGATTTTAAATAGGCAGCGGGTCCGACAGGAACGCTGCCTTTTTCCTGCTTACCGGCAATGCTTATGAAGGAAACTACGGAAGCTCGGAGCGGAGCGGACCAGTTGCGTGACTGGGGCGCTTCACGGCTGAGGCGGCACAAGGACTATCAGCGCGTTTACGGGGCCAGCCGGAAGCAGCATTCTGGGTCGATGGCATTTTTTTTTGCGCCGCGGTCGGATGCAACTGCGGATGCACCAGCGCGAGTGGGCCTGACGGCAGGGCGCGTGCTTGGGAAGGCAGTGGAGCGGAACCGGATCAAGCGGCGGATGCGTGAGGTTGTCCGGCGGCACGTGGATATTTTGCCGCCTGGCGTGGATGTGGTGCTGCATCCGCGGAAGAGCGTGATGACGATGGGGTTTGCAGACCTGGACGGCGAAGTCGGCGAGGTTTTTGCGCGGATCGCGCGGCAGGTTGCGAAACGGCAGCCTGGACGGGAGCCGGTGGCGGGTGATTTGCGGGGCGACACGGCGGAGGGGGGCAGGCAGTGAGGTTCCGCGAGAGGCTGGCCGCCGGGGTGTTGGAATTCTACCGTGGCGCCATTTCGCCGACGCTGCACGCGCTTGCCCCCGGCGGGTGCCGATTTCAACCGACGTGCTCGGAGTATGCCGCCATTGCCGTGGCGGAGTGGGGAGTGGTGCGTGGGGGTTGGATGGCGCTGCTTCGCCTGTCGCGTTGCCATCCTTTCTGTAAGGGAGGATACGACCCTGTTCCGGCGAGGGATGGCAGGGGTCGAGGGAGCGGGCGATCCGGGATGGATGTGAGCTGATGTAGGGATTGGACGCAGGCGGCGACGGTGCTGGAGATGCGGGGTACAGGAGAGGAGCCGTGAAATCTGCGCGAATTTTGGAAGGCATTTGCCGGATTTGGGTGAGATTGGGAACCGCAGCAGCCCTGCGCCCGTTAACATAGATATGTCAATTTCTTATCAGACGGTCAGGAAAAGGTAGTCTTGCCAGAAATCCAAAATCCCAATCAACAGGGCGGCGGCCCCGACTCGAAAATGCTGCTGTTCTACGCGGTCATGTTTCTCGCAGTTTTTCTAGGGCTGCAGTATTTCCGCGCGAAGAGTGCGCCAGAGGCGCCGAACGCCGAGAAACAAGCTCCGGCTGCCACAACGGAGCAGGCGGCTCAGAAGAATACGTTGGGTCCAACCTCGCCATCAGCGCAACCTGTGACGGCGGGGGCCGCGGCCAAGGCTGCCGCCGCGGTTCACGCGGCACCTGCGATTGAAGCCAAGAGAGAAACGACCACGGTGATTGACAGCCCGCTGTACCGCGTGACGTTTTCGAACAAGGGCGGTGTGGTGAGGTCGTGGATATTGAAGAAATATACCAATGACGCACAGACGAAGATGCTCGATCTGGTGAACCAGAATGCGGCGAAGCAATTCGGGTATCCGTTGTCTTTGTACTCCTACGACCAGCAGCTTACGCCGAAGCTGAACGAGGTTCTCTACAAGCCGTCGGCGACGGGGACGCTGAAGGCGCCGGCGACGGTGAGCTTTGTGTATTCGGTGGGCGGTCTGACGGTTCGCAAGAGCTTCCATTTTGAGAACAGCTATGTGCTGAAGACGGACGTTACGGTAACGGAGAACGGCAGTCCGGTGACGGCACTGCTGGCGTGGCCTTCGGGATTTGGGGATCAGGAAACGCTGCCGCAATACGCGAATTCGCAGATCAACGTCGAGACCGGGCCGAAGACGGGGTTTCATCTGTTGGGTGGTCCCAATGTGGATCAGATCGAGCCGAAGAAGGTTTCCGGTGGGAACACGATTCATGGGCCGCTCGATTATGCGGGGGTGAGCGATCTGTATTTCGCCAGCATCTTTCTGCCGCGGAACCCAGACAATGCGCTTCTGGTGACGCTGCATCATGCGATGGGTATTGCTCCGGGCGGCGACAAGCCGGGGGTGGCGAAGAAGGATCAGGCTCAGGTACTGGGCGCGGCGGTGGGCAGCCGGATGGGTGAGATTCATGACCGCCTGTTTGTGGGGCCGAAGGAGCTGGATGTGCTGGAGTCCATTCACACGGCCGAACATTACAACCTGGAAGGGATTGTGAAGTACGGCTGGTGGGGCTGGATTGCCAAGCCGATGTTTCTGTTGCTGCGCTTCTTCTACAACCACGGCATACGGAACTGGGGCTGGGCGATTCTGGTGATGACGGTGATCTTCTACTCGTTGATGCTGCCGACGCGCGTGACGATGATGAAGAAGTCGCTGGCGATGATGCGGATTCAGCCGCAAATGGATGCGATCAAGGCCAAGTATGCGAAGTACAAGGCGACGGATCCGCGGCGGCAGGAGATGAACCAGGAGATGATGGATCTGCAGAAGCGGGAGGGGATCAACATGTTTTCCGGGTGCCTTCCGATGCTGTTGCAGTATCCGTTGCTGATTGGTTTTTACGAGATGCTGGAGGTGACGATCTCGCTGCGGCATGCTCACTGGTTGTGGCTGCCGGATCTATCGGCTCCGGATCCGTATCATGTTCTGCCGATCTTTGTGATTGTGTCGATGTTCCTGGTGCAGTTCTTTACGCCTTCGCCGGGTGTGGATCCGAAGCAGCAGCGGATGATGGCGTTTATGCTGCCGGCGATTTTCGGATTCATGATGTGGAACATAGGTTCAGGCGTGGCGCTGTACTGGGCAGGCGGCAATGTGATCGGCGTGGGTCAGCAGTTTGTGATGAACAAGTCCAAGCTGGGCCGGGAGATGCGGGAATTGGCCGCGAAGCGGGCCGCCAAGCGGGCAGCGAAGAGTAAACAAGGGCGGTAAGCGCGAGTCGATTCCGTGGGAGCGAGACGAGCGGCCGGGTGACCGGCCGCTTTGCATTTGTTGGATGGAGTGGACAGAGCGTTGATGGAATCCGCATGGAGAGCGGGAACTGAAGACAGTCGGGGTGCGTAGAGAGACGGGGGCCAATATACTGGCCGGAACAAGGAGAGATGCATGCAGAGCCGGATACTGGGCACGACGATGCCCGCGATTGAGTTTCTTCTGGAGCCGAACGAGGGGATTATCTCTGAGTCAGGCGAGTTGTCGTGGATGTCGGCGTCGATTCAGATGCAGACGCATACGCAGATGGGGGGCGGCGGCGGGATCTTTGGGGCGCTGAAGCGTGTGGCGGGCGGCGGCTCGCTGTTCATGACCGAATACCGGGCGATGGGGGCGACGGGCGAGGTGGCGTTCGCGACCAAGGTGCCGGGCCATATTGTTCCTGTGGAGGTTGGGCAGGGTCGTGAGTATTACATCCACCGGCATGGATTTTTGTGCGCGACCGACCAGGTGACGCTGGGAGTGGGTTTCCAGCAGTCGCTGGGGGCGGGGATTTTTGGCGGGGACGGGTTCCTGCTACAGAAGGTGGGCGGCTACGGGCATGCATGGCTGGAGCTTTCCGGCGAGGTGGTGATCAAAGACCTCAGGCCGGGCGAGCTGCTGCGGGTGCATCCGGGGCATGTGGGGGCATTTGAGGGCTCGATGTCATTCCAGATCATGCGGGTGCCTGGGATCAAGAACATGTTTTTTGGCGGCGACGGCATCTTTCTGGCGGCGCTTTCCGGGCCGGGGCGGGTGTGGCTGCAGACGCTTCCGTTGCCGAAGCTGGCGCAGGCGCTGCAGGCGTATCTGCCGAGCGGCGGACGGGCGGTGGAAGCCGGGACGGTGGGAGGCATTGTGGGGTCGCTGCTGGACGGGATGCGGTGAGGGCGCTGGGGCAGGGCCCAGATTCAGCCCCCAGTGGTTGCGCGTGAGGGCAAAAAATCTATCTCAGCCTTTATTTTCAAAGGCTTGTGCGCAAAATACGGTTTAGAGCGGCGCATTTCAAGGATCTTGCCCCTCCCTCTTTTTTGTGTGTAAGTTATTGATTTTATTGGATTGAGTATCCTTTATTAATTTATAAACCCTCGGTGTTTTTGCGTGTAAACTATTGAATCTAAAGGATTGATTAGAGTTATTGGGGGCGTATCCTGTGGAAATCGCCCGGAATGGGCGCGTGCAGGCGGGAAAACGCGGCTGGAGTCCAGCCGCATTTTTATATTCACCCTTACTTTCAGGATATCAGTTTGAGGGGTAATTCCCGGCAAGTTTGAGCGTGGCTGGCGGGGGCGGGCAAGGCGCGGTGGGGTTACGCAGCGCACATTTTTTGCCGGCCGGGCCGTGCTAAGATGCCGCGTTCAGAAATCGATGTTTCTGGAGGGTGCTATGGATGCAGCGATGGGTATTCGGGTCATTGCCGGGCTGTTGGCAGTGGGAATTTTTCTGGTGGTTGCGATTTTATTCATCCTGACGCTTTCGCGGGCTCTCGGGAAGTGCTCGCCGCAGTCGAGGACGCTGCCGCCCAATATGCTGTGGCTGCTGCTGATTCCGCTGGTGAATTTGGTGTGGCAGTTTTTTGTGGTGATGGGGATGTCGAACTCGCTGGGCAATGAGTTCCGGGCGCGGGGGATGGCGAATGCGCCGCAGGAGCCGGGCAAGCAACTGGGGATTGCGATGAGCGTGTGCTCGGCGTGCGGGATTATTCCGTATTTGGGGATTCTGGCGGGGCTGGCGGGAGTGGTGCTTTGGGTTATGTACTGGATGAAGATGGTGGAGTTTTCGCGGATGCTGGACTTGCCTGCGGGGATGGGGATGCAGGTGGGTGGCGTGCCTCCGGGCGGGATGGGGTCGGGGATTTAGGTGGTTGGAATTAGACCATATCCCTAGAATTCTCTTGGCTCAACCTTGCCGGGAGTGATCATTGA
>CAZWSD010000190.1:0-6684 GCA_964636535.1 uncultured Acidobacterium sp.
GCCAATTTCACCCACACGAAACCACGAAGACCCGGAGTTTAGATGGTGAAGTGCATTGAGAAAGCTGGGCAGAGTGTAGGTCAGCCGCTCGCCTAGCGTTTCTGCGTGGTCGCGGCGGTGGGTTTCGTTCGCAATTTCCTCTAGACGTTCCGCTGTCCAAACGTAATTTTCGTCGCGAAGAGTTTCTGTGGCTAGCAGCAGGTCCGGCGGAAGATATGCCGCAAAGAGCGACGTCTCGTGGTCAAGATCATGGACCGCTTCATCAGTCTCCATAGAAAATTCCCTCGCCCAAGTATCGCTCGAGAGTTCGCCTCCAGGCACTTGCTGATCAAGCCGGAGCTTTTCCAGGTTGGCAAGAAACTGCCGGCCCTTGAAGCGATTCAAATCCATGTCGAATTGGTCTGTACCGGTGTACATCCAAGACCCGGATCCGCGGTACGTGACGATTGTGTGCTCAAGGGGGTGAATCATGATCTCGACAGCACTTTCGATTCGTAGGACTGCTACCGTGCGGAGGCGACGAGCCTGGAGGGCATGAAAATCAGCCTGCCTTTGCCGAACCCAAGTCGTGGTAACTGCGGCAGTAGCTGCGACAATCGCCGCTCCGGTCAGCAGCCATCCTAAGATCGTGACGCGCCGAAAGCCCCGCTTCTCGTCATTCCGAGTCTTACCGGCAATGCCAATGAGGGTCGTCAGCAGCGCAGCTATGATCGGCAGATAATCAATCACGTCGCCCCCTTTATGGTTGCCCCTGAACCCTTCTTGTCCGCGGACGTCACGTCACATCGTACCCCGATCGTCGCAGTGCACTCCACACAGGCAGGTCTTCCACCAAGTAGAAATTCCGCGCAGCACGGAGGCGCGTCCACTTGATCACCTTCCGGATTGCGATGGGGTCGCGGGCCGGGCAGGAGTTGTTCACGTTGCAGACGGTGCTGGTGCGAGCGGGGGAGCCGCAGGATGGTCCAAGCGGCGCGTCGCGGGCTGGTGGGTTCTCGCGGCACGCCGGCATCGACATCCAGCCAGGCGAGCGCGCCAAGTTCGAGCGGCTATGCCGCTATGTGAGGCGTCCGCCGGTGGCGAGCGAGCGTATGGCGCTGATGACCTCCGGCCATGTGTACTAAACCCTGAAAGTCCCGTACCGGGACGGAATGACGCACATCGTGCTGGAGCTGCTGGAGTTCAGTGCGCGCTGCCTGGCGGCGCGGGTGCCGCCGCTACGGATGCAACTGACGCGGTTCCACGGAGTGCTCGCCCACACAGCAGGTTGCACGCGGCGGTGACGCTGGCGCACCGGGGCGTGGGGGTGCCACAGCTGACGGCCGCATCCGGCGATGCAGTCCAACTACCTACATCAAGGCGCGTCGCGATGAATTGGGCGCGACGGCTCAAGCGTGTGTTTGGCATCGAGGTCAAGGAGTGCGCGCTCCGCGGGGGGGGGGACTTGAAATCATCGCCTCATCTCGATCTGGACGACGAAGTGCTGTGCGGCGGAATGCCGCAGCGCCTGCAAAGATCTTTGATCCCATTGGCCTAAATTGAACTTGAGGTCCGGGGATGAAGCTCTGACAGCTGAGGGGTTACAACGAGTCCCCGGTGAGTCCCCAGCTGGCATAGGCAATCCAGCGGTGCGTGATTGGGGACGCAAGCCTTTGATTTATTGGTCGGGGTGACAGGATTTGAACCTGCGACACCTACGTCCCGAAGGTATTCACTGGAACATGAGAGACCCGACGGGGTCCGCCACGCTGGTCCGTGGTGGGGGATATCCGCGAGGCGATGCCAGAGCGGATATCCGAACTGAGGTCGGGAGTCGGACTCGCTCGTAGTACCCATGAAGCCGTCGAAGGTAACGAGACGTGTGGAGGGAAGGGGCGAGCTCGAAGGCGACGCGCGCAAGGTCTCATTACGCCGAACACAGCGTCGGATAACGTGGCCACAACATCTTGAGCGCGTCAACATGGCAGCACGTCGTGCTGCCCAGACCCGGTTCACCGCACTGCTACATCATATCGATGAGAGCGCACTGGAACGTATGTTCCGCCGGCAGAGGCGGCAGGCGGCGGCGGGAGTCGATGGGATAACGGTACAAGCCTATGAGCAGAATCTCGCAGAAAACCTGCGTGATCTTTGCTCGCGGGTGCATCGAGGGCGCTACCGGCCACAACCGGTGCGGCGGACCTATATCCCAAAATCCGACGATGGGCGTCGCCCACGTGGCGTGCCGGCGCTGGAGGATAAAATCCTTCAGGGAGCCGTCGCCGAAGTGCTTAGCGCCGTCTACGAGGCCGACTTCCTCGGGCTCTCCTATGGCTTCCGGCCTGGGCGGAGTCCACACCAAGCGCTGGCGGCTTTGCATACAGGACCAATGAGCCAGCGCGTGAGCTGGGTGCTCGACGCCGGCATCTGCAGTTTCTTCGACTCGGTTGACCACGAGTGGTTGATGCGGATGTTGGCACACAGGATTGCCGATCCACGAGTCCTTCGGTTGATCCGGATGTGGCTCGAGGCGGGAGTCCTTGAGAGCGGGGAGGTTCACGAGACGGACCGAGGGACGCCACAAGGATCGGGCGTCAGCCCGCTGTTGGCAAACGCCTTTCTGCATTACATCCTTGATCTCTGGGTTCATCAGTGGCGTCGCCGGCACGCCCGCGGACGGGTAGTCCTCGTGCGCTACTGCGATGATTTCGTGATGGGCTTCGAGAGTAAGCTGGATGCCGAGCGGATGTTGGTCGATCTCAAGGAACGGCTGACGAAGTTCGGTCTATCACTCCACGAGGAGAAGACCCGATTGGTGGAGTTTGGCTGTCTGCCTGCTCACCGACGTCGGCGTGCCGGTCTACCCCGACCCCGTACCTTCGCGTTCCTCGGGTTCACTCACTATTGTGGTTGGACCCGAGACGGGCGGTACATCGTGAAGCACAAGACGCAGAGCCAACGAATCACGCGCAAGTTGAAGGAAGTTCGCGAGGAGGCGTGGCGGCGCATGCACGAACCCATTGCAGATCAGCATCGCTGGTATGTAAGCGTGCTCCGCGGTCACTACGCCTACTACGGCCTGCCGCACAACTTCCGTGCGCTCGCGGGGTTCCACCAGCAGCTGCGACGAATCTGGTTCCTCTGCCTACGCAGGCGAAGTCAACGGACTCGCCGCGCCGGCTTTGACTGTTTCGACGCGGTGACGCGGCGGTTCCCCCTGCCTCCTGCGTGCATAACTCGCTCCTGGGCCTACCAGCGTGTCTAGCGTTTGTTCGACCTTCGTGAAGAGCCGGATGCGGGAAAGCCGCATGTCCGGATCTGTGAGGGCGAAGCTGAATAGCTTAGCTACTCGACCACGATCTTCCAGGGAGAAGCGTTCGAGTCCCAACGCCATAAGGAACCACGGCGGAAGGTGGGGTCTTACCTGGTGACCCTCGAGGCATGGCCGGAGACAGAGGAGAAGCTGCCGGCGCGCGAACGACGTACTGCGCAGCAGATTACGAGCGCAAGGCCTCGAAGGTTTCGACGGGAACTCGGGCACCGTGCGGCGCCACATGCGCGCCTTCGCGCCCCACGCCATACAGCCAGCCCTTTCATCTCGCAGGCCTTCGATTTTGGGCCGGCCGGAACAGCCAATCCCGCCCAATGCGCACCGGTGGCGTCATGTTGCCACGGCCTATATCACCTACACGTCACTGCGTAATGAGGACTCGCCACAGACACGTTGACACCGATTCCACATGGGTGCTCAAATAGCGAAACTGGACTCATGCGTGTGCCGAGTGCGGACATTCGCATAAGTTCGTCTGTACCACACACCGGGGCGTCGACAGCTTCTTCAGTCGAGGCCAACAGAAAGCTTGCCCGTGATGTCGACTTATCAGGTCGGGTGTTGAGGACGCCAGGTGAGTTCCGAACGTAAATCTCCAGCAGAGCTCGATATTCCGAATCCCGCATACGCCGTTGAAATTGTCAGCATCGCCAGAATAGTTCGCAATAAGCGAACTCTCAATATCGTTCCGAACGCAATTCGTATTGTGGCGGGACTAATAATTGCACTGATCGCGGCAACGATCATCTTCGGTATGTTGCTCCGGGTGGCAGCTATTTTTGTATTTGTCATTGGTTTTGTACACGATCCAACCTTTGCCTTAATCTTAATTCCGATGCTTTTTTTTACGCTGCTGACGTACATTGTCGCAGCTTGGTTTCCTTTTTGGCTGCTCTCGCGAGTCGACAATGATTCCATCATCGCTGTCGGCATTTGTATTTTGCTGTGCGGTCTAGGTTGTTATTTGATTTTTGCGTTCGATTCAGACGGCCTAAATCTCGGCTGGTGGATAGTCCTTGCCGCCCTGGTTTTGGCGATTATAAATTTTGTGGTGCAAGGAGCCTACCTGATTTATCTCAGGCGAGGCAGGTTCGCGCCAGCAGTCATGCAGCCACGAGCTGGCTGGAGGTTCTTGAGGGCGACGCTCTTGCCCAAGAGCCTGCTACTCTTCTCGAAAGCAATCGCTATCTTTGCGTTACGGATGTTGAAAATCCTTGCGATTGGCTCCTTGGTATGGTTGCCGATTTTTCTCGTTTCCCTCGTGATCCCAGGCATTCCAACCCTTATCCTGCTCGTGATATTCATTGCCAAGCGGCGAAAAATCGCCAATACCATTCTTTGCGAATTTCGTCTGGTCCGCTCGCGCTTGCAACGGAGTGCTGGAGAACTACGCGCCTTGGACCATCGCCGACCGGTTCTATTCCTCCGCTCCTATGTCGATGACACTGTCGCCACCCGCAACGTCGCGGGTAGAGTCGCTTCTGTCATTCTCGGATTGGACATCGACGAGATGCGTCTGGAGGAATGCGCGGTCGATGCGATCCGCGAACTCGGCCCGGTTATTGCGCTCAACCGACCGGGGTCCAACTTGCCGGAGCTCGGCGCCGCAAAGGAGAACGTAAATGGGCACTGGAAGGAATTTGTCTCGACCTATCTCGAGCAATCGCGGCTGATTATCGTCATGTATGGTACTGGTGAGGGTCTGCAATGGGAAATCGCTGAAATTCTGCGGAAAGGATTTGCTGGCAAGCTGATCTTGGTGACGCCGCCCAAACCAGAAATCGACTCCCTGACGGTTATCAGGGCCTTCCTGGGTCAAAGCGAAGTGCAAGCGAACCTGCCGCACGGCGAGCGGGTGCTTGCGGTGACCAGAGGAGCAGCGTCAGGTCGAGTGCACGCCGTAACCTCCGAATTTGACGATACATTGTCCTATGCGTTGGCCATAAAGTATTGTGCGAACATAAGCCACGCTGCCCCATAGGCGCCCTTCCAGCAGATGTTCGACATTGGTCTGGAGCGGCGGTGGCGTCCGTGGGATCCCGCGGGAATCGCACGGACGCCCTGATCGCGCTTTGCCGCGAAATACAGGCTCAGGCGGACCAGTCCTGCCAGACTATTCTCCTGTTACGGAATTACTCAGTAGCGACTTCGCCAGGGAGATTCCAGCTCGGCATGTAGCAAGCGGACCCTACCTGCTCATAAGGAACTAGCTGCCAGTACACGCCGTTGCGGCATACGTTGCCAAACAGAATTCCATTCATCCAATACCCTGCCGCGTCGGCCCTGTGGCCGCAGATCAGGGCTGCAGCTGAAAGAACTAAAGCGAATGCAATCTTTCTCATGGGAACCACCTCGCTAAGGCCAAATGTTGGTGCAACATCAGGCATTTCTTGTGCTCCCAGACGGTGCTGCGCGAGTACTGTCAGACGGTGAGCCCATAATGGACAGGATCATATGAGAATGGTGACGTGAATCACGAGTTTTGGATTCAGGCCGCTGGAGGGGCAGACGGCGTTTGGCGCTCCGGTGTGCAGCTAGGAATCACCGAAGCGATGGTCTCGGTCTGGAAAAGGAAATATCCCAATCGACACAGCTCTCGGAGCTTGCGGAGCGGTTCTCGTGCGAACCGGGCGCGACGGCTAGAAAGGCTGCAGTATCGGTTTCAGGCGCGTCGCAGTACGCATACGAGCGTCTGCTCCCTGAAGGATGGCCCGGCGGAGATCCGGGCTTATGAGCACTGGAGTATCATCTTTTGCACGACGCCCCGTTCCGGCAGTATCTTGCGCGTGCCGAGGGTCGCCGATAGATGGAGCCACTGGAGTTCAACCCTCGAGTTGACTCAGGGCATGACAGGAAGAACGTCGCCGAGTGCCGGAGTGGGTCATCGCCATGCCTGGACTCGATCACCGTTGATCATGGCTCGGAAGTCACCTCGAGACCGCACAATGCCCGAATGGTGAGTCCTGCCGCCGCGGTATATTGCTCGCAGCCTGCCTCCCCTCGCACGGCGGCCTCGCGAATCTCCGTCCGGCGAGGCGCTGAAGGCGGTTGGTAGCGGGGACCCAAAGAGCGGCAGACTTCTCACTCTGATCTTTGATCGGACCTAAAGCGTGACTACACGCGCAGCCGAGTTACCCAGTTGTACCCGTCGAGTACGCAAGGCGATTGACAGACAAAATGATTACAATCCCGAGAAAACTCTAAACCCGAGTGCTACTCAAATCGGGGGGACGTCGCCTTGCACGCAACCGCGACAGCGGCATTGGCTCGATACGCCCGGCACCGCGATGCCGTCGCGCGCGGGGATCCGGCTGGCTACTTCTTCCGTACCGAGCGCGTTTCCCGGCTGACGACTGCAGCGGCGGAGAAGGCGT
>CAZWSD010000191.1:0-6626 GCA_964636535.1 uncultured Acidobacterium sp.
GGGTCCTGCGGTGATGCGGAAGAAGAGATGGCGGGGCTGCTGGGCGAGGGCGGCAGAGGCTGCAAAAGTGCCGAGGAGCGCGGCGGTGAAGAGGGTGCGCATTCGCATGGCGGGAAGTGTAACAAAAAGAGATGGCGCCTGTGCAGGGAAGCGCAAGAGGAAGTGAGTGGAATGAGGATGGAGGATTGGGCGTGCACGGTGACGGAAACGAGCAGGAGAAAACCGGGTAAGAGTTTAAGCAAGGTGTGCTTTTGAGTGAGGGAGCGTGAGATTCGAGCCGCGAGGTGATCTTTGCCGGGGAAGGATGTCGAGGCGGTGAGTTTGCTGTGCGATCGCAATCGCGGCTCTCCGATGGTGGTTCTGGGATTGTGTGCGATATCTGGGACCGGACTGCGAATTTGCATGGCCGGAAGTGAACCCGGGGAGCGGCGGCGACGTCTGAGAAGTTAATCTGGAGTGGAATCGAGGCGTGCTTGTGACGATAGGCGGGATGCGAAAGGGCGTTGCGTGGATGGCGGGTCTGGCTGTGATGAGCGTATTGCCGGCTATGGCTGTTGATACGGTTCCGCAGTGCTCGCGGTCGGTGCAGTTCAGGGCGGCTTACCTGGCTGAGGAGACTCCGGGGCAGGGTCCTGGATTCTTTTTTGAGATTGAGAACAGGACGGAGCATCCGATCACGCTGGTGGCTCCGGTGCCCTCGAGTGCGCACTGGTATGCGCGGGTGGGGAACATGTGGCTGTGGCGTGCCAGCGCCGGGCGCGGGGGCGCGCTGGTGAACGCCGAGAATATCTATGGACCGGTGTTCGTTTTTCAGTCGAAGGATCCTGTAGAAAAAGCACCGAAGACGGTTACGATTCCGGCGCAGGGGAAGCGGGTGTGGACGGAGTGGATGAAGGATGATCCCGAGATAGCGTATGAGCCGAGCTGCGCGCAGTGCAATTATCCGGGGGAGCATGACTATCGCGCGGTGTTTGCCTACGCGTGGCTGCCGGCACGGGGAGAGCGGGTTGAGCACTTGCTGACGTGCGGTCTGAGGTCGAATCCGGTGGATATGCCGCCGCTGGATTTGCCGGCAAAGAAAGCGGTCGTCCGGAAATAGGAGAAAAAATCGGGGCGGGGGTGCGCCTTTGCGGAAAAAATGGCGTCTCTCTGACACGGCCGACTGACTTGCGAAGCGGAGTTCGGGCGCGAGCGGCGGTCAGGAGGAGATTTGCCATGAAGAAGACCCTTTTTACGCTGGCCCTAGCGGGCAGTTTTGCTTTTGGAATGATGGCCCTGCCGGCATTTGCGCAGGATAGCCCGGCGCCTCCGCCGCCGCCGATGCAGCCTGGAATGGGCGGCATGCACCACGGATGGCATCATCGGAAGATGACCGCGGAGCGGCAACTGGAGCACCTAACGAAGATACTGGATTTGTCTGCCGAGCAGCAGGCGAAGCTGAAGCCGATCCTGATCGCGCGGAACCAGAGGATGCGGGCTATCTGGAAGGAACACGCGCAGGAGATGAAGCAGATGCGCGAGCAGATGATGGCCGCCAATAAGGAGAGCAAGGAGCAGGTGGATTCGGTGCTGACTCCCGAGCAGCAGCAGAAATTGCATGCAATCATGCAGCGGCGGATGGAGCGCATGCGGCAGTGGCGGCAGGATCACGGAGCGCCGCCGCCGCCGGCTTCGCAACCGCAACAGTAGGAGTTACAGAAGGGATAAACGGGCGCTGAAGGGAGGAAATTCCCAGGCGCCCGTTTTATTTTTGTGGATGCGGGGCCGCCGGATGGACGACGTGGACGCCGGGGATCTGGCTGGCTGTTGCGTGGAAGACCTGGTAGTCGCTGTCAGTGACGGTGATGTTGGCGCGATAGCCGATGAAGCCGAGGGCGTGAGCGACGAGGTGAATCTGCGCGCCGGAGGGTAGCCAGAGCTGGCCGCGCATGGGGCGCTGGGTGAAGGTGAAGGTGCTGCCTTTGTCGACGGCGAGGAGGCCCCAGCCCATATGGAGATTGGAGTCGAAGTGGGCGTCGAGGCGGCGGACCTCGTGGTCGTGCTGGTCGATCCAGATGGCGCCGGTGAGCTTGCGGAGGGTCTTGAGGGCTTTGCCGTGGGCAGGCGCGTGGCGCTTGCCGGTGAAGTCGAAGATGATGGTGGGTCGGCCATCGACGGTGGCTCGGTGCGGGCTGGTGAGGCGCATGATGGCGAGCAGTTGCGAGACTGTGACATCGGGTTGATCCGTGGGCCGGCCGGGCGGAGTTTTTTCCGCGCGGGCGATGTCGCGCTGGACGAGCCTTTGCTGCTTGCGCTGTTGGCCGGGTCTGAGCGGGTGGCCGTTCTTGCCGACGAGTTCGTCGATTTCGTGGGTGTGGACGAAGAAGACGTTGTATTCGAGGGATTGGGTGGACTCGACGTTGCCGTGGGTATCGAGCCTGCGGGTGACCTGGAGTTCGCGGTAGGTGTAGTTTTCGCGGAGGGAATCCATCTGGCGCTGATGCGCGACCACCTCACGAAGGAGAGTTGCCGCGTTAGGGATGGGCCTGTGCGGGGAGGCGGGATGCGCTGGGGCGGACTGGGCGAGGAGCACAGAGGGAGTGAGCAACAAGCAGACAAGAAGGCGATGCGGCATAGGGTGAGCCTAAGACAATTTTCGCGCACTGCGGCGTTTGATGGAAAGGACGAAGAGGCATCCAACCGATGGAGACAGTCGCGATTCCGGCGTCGCGATAGAAAGAGAGGAGAGAGTGGATGCTACTGCGGCTGCTTTTGAAGTGGGTGCTGGACGGATTTGCGCTGCTGGTGGCGACGTGGATTGTGCCGGGATTCGAGGTGGCGAATTTTGGTTCGGCGCTGATTGCGGTGCTGGTGATAGGGTTTTTGAATGTGACGCTGGGGCTGCTGCTGAAAATTCTTTTCTTGCCGCTAGGGATTCTGACGCTGGGACTGGTGTTCCTGATCATCAACGCGCTGATGATAGAAATGGCGGGGGCGGTAGTGCCGGGATTCCGGGTGACGAGTTTCTGGTCAGCGCTGGTGGGGGCGTTTGTGCTGGCGGTGATTCACGTGCTTGCGTCGGTTTTCCTGCATTGAAATTCGGGGACAACACGTTCAGCGAATTGCGCGCCTTGTCGGTGGGATTTCGCAGGGCGGGCTCTACTGTTGCGCGGTGAAACCAGCGAGTTGGATGTTGGCAATGGTGAGTGTGCGGGTGAGGTGAGTTTGTGGCTGATAGGTGCGGAGCATGGCGACGGAATGATGGGGTTGGGATGCTCCGAGGGGATAGTGGACGAGGCCGGATGGGAGGTGGAAGGGTGTGATTGCGCCCGTGAATGCGGGTGTATCCAAAGGTTTATAGCTGCCGCGACAGCGATGAATGCTGGGATTGCGCTGTCCGGTTTGCGGAATTGCGAGATAGGCCGCTATGCACCAACTGGGGTGGCGAATCTGCAGGCAGGGGGGTTGCACTTCTGTCTGGCTTTGATTGAGGCGGGCCTGGCACGACCCAATTGCCGACTCGACGCACGGGCGCAGGAGGATGGTCTCGCTATATGGGTTGGGTGGGCCGCGGCGGGCGCGTATCGGGACACATGAGAGCCGCCGGAGGTGTTGGGTTCACCGATCAGGCCGCGGCGGGGCGATCCGGCGAGTTGGGCAAGGAGGACAGCGCGATCGATTTCTCGATTGGGCGGGAAGCGCGAGCTGATTGCGGAGGGATCTTTCGAGGGAGTTGTCCCACGCAGCGTAAAACGGGCTGAGGTAGCCAAAGTATACGGCGACGGCGAGGCGCTCGGGGGGCTGATTCTCAGAGGGGTAGCCGATCTGGTTGAGCTGGGCGAGCGAGAGGCGGCTGGAGTCGACGCCGGGCACGGATGGCTTGGCGCGGGTGGCCCGCAGAATATTCATGAGAATTTTGAGCGTGGTGGCTTTGCCAGCGCCATTTGCGCCCCTGAGGGCGCAGGCGCTGCCTTCAGCGACGGAGAAGCCAAGGCCGCGCACGGCGTTGTGATGTCGGAAGGTCTTCCGCAAATCGTGAGCCGAGATTATCGGATGGCGACCTTCTGGGTCTGGGCAAGTTTAGTCCAGCGGTCCTGGACGGCATCGAGGACATCGTCGAGGTCGACGCCGATGCGGAGGGCCTCGACGACGAGCTGCTCGACCTGCTCCCGCAGGAGGCGCCTGCGTTCGCCGGAGCGCGGCTCGGGGCGCCTGGCGACGACGGTGCCGATGCCGGGATGAACTTCAAGCCAGCGCTCCTGGATGAGGTATTGGACGGCCTTGTGGGCGGTGTTGGGATGGATTTTGAGAGCGGCGGCGAGGGCGCGGACGGACGGGAAGGGCTGTCCTGGCTTGTATTCTCCGCTGACGAAGGCTTTTTGCGCGGCGAAGACGACCTGATCCACGATGGATTCGCCGGGTTTGAGCTTGAGGCGGCTAAGTGTCACGTGCATAATGTGACGGGTAGATCGACAATTCGTCAACAGGGAATGGTGGATATTTGTCAGGCGAGCATGCGATGGATGATGGCTGTGATTTTTTCGCTGATCCTGGAGATGGAGGTTCGTTTCGGGTTGAGGGCCCATTCTTTTGCGGCGCCGAAGATCGCCCAGGCGACGGCGGAAGAAAGCAGTTGGGCGGAGACGCCGGGCCTGGGCGGGTGCTGGGCAAAGCCTTCGAGCAAGATGCCGCGCACGACGGAGACGATGGCGGTTTCCATGGGTGTGCCGGCCTGGCGCGAGCCTTCGGATCCCGGTTCGAGTGACTCCGAGAGGTAGTAGCAGACGCCCATGGCGATGGATTTGACTGCGCCGTTGCAGCCGTCGAAGTGGATTTTGCGGCGGGCGATGAGGTCCTCGAACTGGGCGGCGACGAGGCACTCCAGCAGGGCGAATTTGTCGGGGTAATGGTCGTAGAAGGTGGCGCGGTTGAGGGTGGATTGTTCGGCGATGTCCCCGATGGAGATCTTGTCAAAGTCTTTGACTTTAAGCAGGCTGGCGAGCGCGTCCTGGAGCATCTTGCGGGTGCGGCGTATTCTTGGGTCGAGCTTTTGATCGAGATCGTGAGTGGATGAGGGGCCCATGAGCGAATTTTACTGCACCTTTAGCGGATACACGACATCTGTTGATTAGTCTATGGGTGTCGTTTTATGATGCCGTCGATTTTCAAAAAGGGAGATTTTGATGAAGATTGTCACGATCGTATGCCGGTATTTGCTGGGGCTGATCTTTACGGTATTTGGACTGAATGGATTTTTGCATTTCCTTCCCATGCAGCCTCCGCCATCGCAACTTGCGGTGCAGTTCATGACGGCGGCATTTGCTTCGCACTACATCGCGGTTGTATTCCTAGTGCAGGTGGTGGGAGGCGTGCTGCTGCTGGCCGGAAGGTTTGTGCCGCTGGCGCTGGCGATACTGGGGCCGGTGCTGGTGAATATCCTGGATTTCCATATCACCATGAATCCGGCCGGGATTGGACCGGGGGCAGTCTCGACTGTGCTGTGGCTGATTCTTTTCTGGCGGTATCGCGCCAACTTCAAGGGAATTTTTGAGGTTCGGCCAGAATCGAAGGGGTGAAGACCGGCGATTCAGGCCGCAGGGACGTTCAGCCGGCAAGAGATATGTGCCTGGCTGAGCGACTGTGGCTGGTTTCTTTGGCGGATTTCGCAGATGAATTGGCGCAATATGAATGCTGCGTTGGCCCGCGGACATCTAAAGTATCACTATGACAAAAGCCAAGGCTTATTCTGCAGCAAGCGCAACTTCGCCGCTCGCCGCCACGGTGATTGAGCGGCGCGAGCCAACCCCGAACGATGTAGAGATTGAGATTTTGTTTTGCGGCGTTTGCCACTCTGACCTGCACACGGTGCGGAACGAGTGGGAGGCTGCGATGGCGACGGTGTATCCGTGCGTGCCTGGCCATGAGATTGTGGGCCGAGTGACGAAGGTGGGCTCGGCGGTGAAAGAGTTTAAGCCGGGCGACCTTGCAGCGGTGGGTTGCATGGTGGATTCGGACGGGAGCTGCCCGGCGTGCAGGGAAGGGCTGGAGCAGTTTTGCCCGGGGATGGTGTTGACCTACAACTCGCCGGACAAGCATACGGGAGGAGTGACGTATGGGGGATACTCGGACAGCATTGTGGTGAATGAGCACTTTGTGTTGCGGGTGCCGGAGAATCTGGATCTTGCGGGCGCGGCGCCTTTGCTTTGCGCCGGGATTACGACGTACTCGCCGATGCGGCACTGGGGCGTGACCAAGGGCAAGAAGGTGGGCGTAGTTGGACTGGGCGGCCTGGGACACATGGGCGTTAAGTTTGCGCATGCGCTGGGCGCGCACACGGTCGTGTTTACGACTTCGCCGAGCAAGAAAGAAGACGCGCTTCGGCTGGGCGCGGATGAGGTGGTGATTTCCCGTGATGCGAACGAGATGCAGAAGCATGCGGGGAGTTTCGATTTCATTCTGGACGCGGTGGCGGCGCAGCACGACATCAACGCGTATGTGAACCTGTTGAAGCGCGATGGGAACTTGACGCTGGTGGGAGCTCCGGCGGAGCCGCTGCCGGTGGCGGCGTTTGGGTTGATTTTTGCGCGGCGGAGCGTTTCAGGCTCGCTGATCGGCGGGATTGCGGAGACGCAGGAGATGCTGGATTT
>CAZWSD010000192.1:0-6624 GCA_964636535.1 uncultured Acidobacterium sp.
GAACTCGAGTCCGATTTCACAATCGTCAACTCCAGCCCCGTCGGCGTCATCCTGTCTGGCATCGGAGTATAGCAACTTGGCAGGGTGATTGTTTGAGGCCCGCTGGCCGCATTGGCAATCACGTTCTTGTTAGCCGGGGTCAACGTCAATGTGGCCCCTGTGTTGATTACTGTGCTCACGGCAAGGCCACCAGTCGTCCTCACTGTTCCCTGGTAGGTCACGTTGAAGAACGGATTGGCGCCAGAAAAATGCGCCTCAAAAACGTCCCCCTCGTAGCCGTTGTACATCTGCGCAGAGTAGGCTGCCTCGTTCCCAGCAGCAGACAGTGGCGTTGCCCACACCCGTGGCACCGAACCACTTGCATCGTTGATGTTGGCGCCTCCACTCGAAAATCCAGTCGTTACTGCCGGCTCAAGTGCCTGGTAGTAGTTGCCGCATCCCGTCAGGTGGTGCACGCTTGAGTACGAGGGTGGATTTCCCGAAGCCCCCCCATAAGTGATCCAATTCGCCGCAGGGCTCATGCCAAGGCAACTGATATCGGATACCAGCAAGTCATTTGTCACGTTGCTAGCAACGTACGCCAGGTTGGCCGACGGAAAGCTGGTCAAATCCGGCCATTGAATATGTCCGCCGTCAATTGATATTCCGTTTGCTCCTATATAAAAGCCAGCGACTGCAGGACTATCAACGTAGGTATCATTCCAAAGAGACCCGCCCCCGCCGGTGTCATAAACTACATAGCTGGTCGCATAAGAAGCATCTGCAGCCGATGCGCTCGTAGCATTGTTCACACACGGAGCGGTGGAACATGTATATGGGTATCCAAAGCCGTGGATCATGTCGCCGGTATTACCGGTTCCTTCGTTATACACCGACGCAGTCAGTGCATTGCGGACTGAAATGTCGTCCATGTAACTGTCGATTGCAGTCTTGAGCAAGTGAACGCCGTAAGCCGGCCGGTTTGCGGGTGTGAAACTCGCACTGCTGTAGCTTACCGTCACGTTCCGCATCAGAAAGTTCGACTGATGTCCGCTCGCCGTAGACTCTTCTCCAAGAAGAATCGCCTCGTCGCTTGTGTCGTTGATGCTAACCGTATCCATCATCAGGCCACGAAACCATTCCAGATCATAACCGTAAGTTGCGTTTCTGTTGCCGAGAATATTCAGGTTCTGAAACGTGCATCCCTGCGCCTGCGCCGCATTCCCCGCAAAGAAAATCGGACCATTCAGGTTGGCAGATACATTCAGTGTCGTGGACGCATTGGTCGTGTCTGCGGCAGTCGCCGCACCCGCTGAGCCTATCAAGCTGATACACGCGCCATTCGAGGGCTCTGTCAAAGTGGCAGTCACGTCGAACTCGCCAGGCCCAAGCCTAACCGTTTGATTTTGCTCCGAAGAGTCTGCTTCCGCAAGTGCCCCATTCCAGGCGCTGTTGAGGGAGGTATACGTGCTTCCGTCGACAGTAATCTCTCCGTCGATTTCTGCGCCCGTTATATTGCCCGCAACACTGGTATTTCCGGCAACACTCAGATTCACGACGCCATTCCCCGATGGCGCCAGGCTGAATTGTTTCACCCATGACGCATTGCTCCAGGTGTCGTACTCGAATCCCCCTCCATTTCCAGCCGCGGACGGACCACCTTTGAAGCACCAGCGGCTCGTCGCGTGCCCGCCGTTCGAGGGTGAGGTATCCCAGTAGCAATACGAATTCTCGAACTGTAGGCCAACCGTGCTTCCCACCGGAGAGCCCGTCAGAGGATCACCATTGGGCCAAGTGTTAATTGGAATGATCGCCTCCCCGTCGTTCGTTGTGTTGAAATTGACCCCATTGTCTAGATCTGTGTAGGAGGCATAAGGATAGGAACCGTCCGCGCTTTGCACGTTCACGTAACCGTCCGCCAGCAGTTGGCCTGTGGTCGCTTCGCCTCCGTACCCCGTATGCGTAATTGAACCACCCCACGAAGCCACAATACCTCCGCCTTGGCCAACCGTCTTTACAAAACCCTCACCGAGCGACTCAGCGCCCGTGTTCCACCCCGCGCTCCACCGTTCATTCGCCAAAAGATATACATCAGCACCCGCAACGCCTGCTTGACCGGCGGCTTGGCCGGTCGTGAAAGTGCTGACTTCGTTCGGAATGGAACCAATTATGTAGTCTCCGCAGATATTCTCCGACTGGTCGCTGCATCCGTCAGACCAGTTTGCCGATGGCGGATTGATTACATTCGCATGGTTACCGGCGAATAATAGCGGTCCGTATCCGCTGGTAGCCTGCGGGTACTCCGCTACCTCAGACCCCGCCGGCCACGCAGTCCCCGCGGGCGCCGTCGAACCTGGCTGGTTCCGATCGAGCACAATCATCTGATTGTTTCGGCTCATCACCACCTTGGCCAACTCATATTGGCCGCGCAACACTCCCGGAACATAAGCCGAGGGACTCGTATTTCCGTACGAATAGTCTTGGGGAACAATCTTCACAACTTCCCCGGTGTTTGTACGCAAGACGTCCTGAGGATCATTGATGTACGCCTGGAACCAGGAGTCATCGACAACCGAAACACTCGTAAACTGACCCGCGCTACTATTCAACGCCGCCGCCAGCGAAGTTACAGGCGGATCGCCACTGTACTGCAATGTTGAATTCACGGTCGGTTGTCCGCTTTGAGGGTAGCCTTCGCAGTAAAAGTGCGAAATGCTGCTTCCAAATGTGTCTGCGTGAAAGCATGCCGCATAGAAGAGTGGCTTGATCGAACCATCATTGATCTCACCGGCGGCACTCGCAAATGTTACCGCCGCGTTGTGGTCCGGCATAATAGCGGGCTTCCACGCCGGCGCCACGGTAACCGCAGCGTTCGTCTCCGCCGCAGCGGTAGGCTGGCTTAAGGTCACAACGTTCCCAGACACGCTCACCACCCAGGTCCCGCTGGATATACCTGCGCCCGTGATCGGCGCCCAAGGCGCGAAACCTGTGCTCGTGGCCACCGTAATCGTGCTCGAATGGATCGGAAAGCTCGCGGTGGTGCTGCTGTCCGTGATCGTGGCAACCCCCGACGCCGCGGACTCGGCTTGTACTTCAAAGCACTCATTGCCCGCGGTGCAATTGCCAGAAGGATCGGTAGCTACCTCGTTCACAACGCTCGTCGCCGTGTATAGGCCATCCAGATCGACTCCGGTCGTCCCTGCAACTGTGAAGTGTTGACCCGCAACTATCGGAGATGTGGAAACAAGCGGAGCATCCCCGCGGACGTAAAACGTTGCTGTTGCCCCATCACCCACCGCATACACAAGAGTCCCGCCCTCCCACTTAGTACTTGGGTATTCTCCGTTCACGCAATTTCCCGTGCCGAAGCAATAATTTCCGTAGCTTCCGTCTGGTTCATGCACCGTATCTCCAGCCGCTCCGGGAAGCGCAATGTTAAGTTTGTTGATATGCTGTTCATTTCCGGACCAGATGAGCGGCCAGCGCACTGTGTCTATTTCAAGGTTCGTCGCGTAAGTACGTTCGGTTCCGCCCTGGGTGCTTATTCCTCGACCACCGCCGCCTGAGACATTCACGCTGCGCAGACTGAATCCCGACGTTCCTAGAAGTGACAGTTCGGTCGCGGTATATCGATGCCCGTCAGGTGCATATATCTGCATCTCGGAGAGGGAACCGCGGCAATCCCAGGCATCCTGGTGCCGGCTTGTCGGGTAGACAGTGATGCCATTATCCCCATCGATAACCGGTTCTAACACCGTTGCCGCCATTCCGTCGCCCTGAATAGACAAGTCGCATGGTACCCTAAGAGTCCCATCAAGTCGGTATATCCCTTCGGGGATATAGACCCGGGCAACATTCGTTGCAGTCTCAGCGCGAGCATATGCGTAGTCAACCGCATTCTCGATCGCCGCCAGGGATGGCTTCACCCCGGTTGGATCAGCATCGCCAGCGGTTCCGGCCAGGACTAGCGTTGCGGTTGATCCCGTCGTTCCACCTCCTGCGATGGTCGGGATTTGCGATGGGCTATATCCCCCGCCAGGGAAACTTATGTAAACCTTGGTTTGGCCGTTCACACAGTATCCAATCGCGCTCGCTTGGCTCCCGTCCTGGGCGTATTGTGGTGGCGGGATCGTCACTGTCGGCGCCGAGGTGCATGCTCCATTGCCGACTGTAATGTCCGCGATCGGTTGACCAAGAGCAAAGTCCGACTCTTCGACATTGACATGCGGCCCCTTTTCGACAATTTCGGGTACCTGCAGCAATCCCTCAAGGCTCCCCCCAGTGAGGGGCAACTCGCCGGCAGCCAAGGCATCCACATAGTGCTTCGTAGCTGCCTCCGGATCCGCCGTCGGATCGCCTCCCAGCGTTAGCGGTCCGCTCATTGTACCGCCGGCGATGGGGAGATAAGTGCTGCTCAACGCGCCGATTGAACTATCAACATAGCTCTTGCTCACCGACTGCACGGCTACGGAGGCAGGCTCCACCTGGGCTCGTACTGATCCAATGCTCGCGCTGGCCGCAGCAGGAACTACCCAATACTCCCTATTTACCGTTCCGTCACTCAAGTGATAAACCGCGGTGTAGTACGTTCCTGCGGGGTAGGCATTCTCGTTCGCAGTGAGGTTAACACTTACAAATCCATCGCTCCCAATCGTCGCATTGATACTTCCCGCCGCCACTGCCTGGTTGTTCGCTGTAGTAAACGCAGGCCAGCTGATCAGCAATGTCCCTGATGCCGCTTGCCCATTGGCCTCGTACACTGTACCCTGCACAGTCGTTGTTGCAACCTGCGCAAGACTTCCCGGTGTCGCCGTGACCACAAGTAGAGTGACAAGGCAGAAGAAATACCACACCCTTTTATTCATGGTCAGGCCGGTCCATTGTTTACGCGACATGAAACTCCCTTTCTTCTTCACTACGATGTGTCTTTGACGAGCTTTCCGATGTTCGTTCTGTCAGCCGTTAACCAACTTAGTATGATTACCCCGCGAGCACACTGATGCCATATCTTCAAACAACCTGACCCCTCATCCTTTCAGAGTAAAGGGCGAGTCAGTTACTCCGCATGCAGACACCGAAACAGCCTCGCCTTCCCGGAACGCTCGACAATATCCCGATATGCCGGGACAGCTTACAGTAAGCGCCATAATGTCAGGCAAAGTATAGGATTGATAACCAGAAATTCATCATGTATGACAAGCATTCCAGCAGCCCGCGATATACACTCCCTAGCTCGCTTCGCCCTATAAGAAATTATCTGCCATCCTTCGGTCTATGCAGTCCGGGCCGGCCACTGCAACCTTGCGACAACCTATACGCCCCCCCCGTGACAGAAAAAGGGGACGCCAATTGGCGTCCCCTTTTGAAATGTCATCTATAAGTTCAGAATATCAAACCTGAGCGTAATTACCGGCACTTTTTCTGAGGATACGCTATCTCGTTGATTTTCATGCATCTAAAGGGCGCGTCAAGCGGCATCGCTAAATGATTGACAGATCCAGAATTCCCGACCTGATCAGCAACTCTGTCAGGCAATCCAGCGCCATCGCATACTTCCGCCCCACGCTTCTTTCGCTCTGCCCGGTCAGCTTCGCGGTTTCCTCGTATGTATATTCCTGCAATGCAATCCGCGCAATCAGATCCTTAGATTCAGGATCCAGAACTTTAAGGCATTTTTCCACGTCAAAAATGAAGATGATGCAGTCCTCGAATGTTCGCAATCGATAGCTAGAAGCGCGCCCTCTAAAAACCGTTGTACCCAGTAATGACGGGGTTCTACCCATTTCCATCGACGCCCGCATATAACGCCTTAGGAGGCTTTCGGTCCTCTTCCGGTAGAACGCCGCACCCCCAAACAGGTCATGGCAGGACCGCTTTGAGGAAAGATACCTTGGACTTTCTTGCCCATCGCTCGCACGTAAAATTGGTAGCGTAGCTGCAGCACTCATCGTCCACCTCCCGCGCACATCAACTTATGCGCACTGCCTGATTGCCTGCCACGCCTTCTGGTCGTCGGCTTTGGGAACTCCTTCATTCGATGTTCACATCCCGTGCAGTAAACATTTCTGCTGTCTTGCCAGCGGAGCCATAGGGATCCGCATCCTTCACACACTTTCAGATAGACTCTTACGTACATGATGCTTTCCTTCTCCAGGCCGATATTGGCTAATCTCGCCGACACGCCATAAAGAAACCGTCCGCTCCTTCAACACCGGCTATATACCTAGGTGCATTATTCGGATCGATTGCTGTAGGTTCAATTGGGGGAAACGCAGATTTGATACAGGGATCATCATGATCTCCGGGAGAACCATTCACAGAAACAAATAGAAACCGCAGTCCAGCGCCTTCCAATTCATCTCAATTGTGCGAATTAGAAAGTGTCTTGACTTTATCGGTGGAGAACCTATTGGTCAATGAGACAAAGGTCATTCTCAAGAAGACGCGCAATGGCACTGTTTGGTATTACTGTTAGAAGTACCAAGCCTTGCGGGTCGCCGATTTCTTCGGGCTAATAGAACAGCGACACTGATTAGCTGATTGAAAAACTTTCACAATGACCTTTTCGCAGCTCCATGAGCGACTGCGCCTCGAAATGTGGCGGCGCATCCAGCGCGGAGTAGTGACAGGAAAGCTTCTGGCAGC
>CAZWSD010000193.1:0-6621 GCA_964636535.1 uncultured Acidobacterium sp.
AAATGCACATACTCGGGAGCAATCTCCGGGACGAGACCATTCGGGCGCTGCGCCTGGGCAATGTCGTTGGCCATTTTCTGGTAGAGAGTGTCCAGGTTGTAGTTGTAGAAGAGGGAGACGCCCATGAGGTGCGTCTGTTCGAGCCAGCCGAGCTTTTCGCGATGGGGGCAATCAGTGAGCAGGCTCTGCATGTTGGCCTGGATGGCCATGTCGATGAGTCGGTGGATGCGGTCGAAGAGGATGTCAGAGGTGTGGAAGCTGCCGATGCGGCGTGCTGACGAGTGGATGGAGTCGCCGATGAGCGAGAGAAGATGCGGATGTATTGTCGATCCTGGGGCTGGGGTTGTTTCGACCTCCACGTAGCGGAAACCTGTGTAGGAGAAGCGAGGATGCCAGTGCTCGATGCCATGGCCATTGAGCACGAAGGTGAACCAGATGGGACCGCCGCCCATGCTGCGCTGGCTGACTATGCCGTCCTTATGCAACAGCTCGCCGGGGATCAACTCGACTCGGCTTCCTGCCTGTCCAACGACGGTGATTTGTGGCCATCCGGCAAAGTTTTGCCCAAGATCATAGACGGTGATCCCGATTTTGGGGTGGGTGATTTGCACGGGGCGGTAGATATGCATCACCCGGATGGGCGGAATGCGCTGCGCCTGGAGCGCTCCGCCTGGACCTAGCGTGACAACGGCGTGCGCCCAGTGGGAGTCGTTCAGACTCAACTGGTCCCAATGTCTGTGAATGCGCGAGTCGAAGTCTTCTCCGCCGTAGGTTTGCGAGAAGATGACGGGGCTCTTTGCCGCTTTCCAGGTCGCATTGGTTGCGATGGTCTCGGTTCGGCCGTCGGGAAATGTAACCATCAGTTGTGCAATTAGTTTGGGCGGGCCGAAAGTGCCCCGGAACTTTTGGTATCGCCCCGGAGTTTTGGGCACATTGTACATCCCGTTGCCGAGCAGCACCGCGAGGACGTTTTTGCCCTGTCGGATTTTGCGTGTCACATCAAAAGTGTTGTAGAGCACGGTCTTGCTGTAATCGGTCCAACCTGGATTCAGCACGCTCCGTGTGACGGGCTGCCCGTCGAGATGGGCGTCATACTGACCGAGACCGGCAATGTAGAGGAGCGCGCTCTTTATCCTGCCGTGAATGACGAAGTCCTTGCGGAAGACCGATAGAGCCGAGGCTGATTGCAGGGGATTTCCCCACATGACCCGTGAACTGGCTGTAATCCACTGCGCCTTCCAGTCGTTGGGTCTAAGCAGTCCCATGGTGAAGCTTTGCGGGGCGCTCCACGCCGTAGTGTTGCTGTAGGTATCCCATAGCCGAGCTTTCCACCAGTAGGTGGTGTGCGCATGGAGCGGTTGGCCGCGATAAGGGTGATGGAGTCCTGAGGGGCTTCGAACGCGGCCGCTGTTCCACATATTGCCATTGTTCCGCGCGAGCTCTTGTTGCGAGGACGCCACGACAATTTGGTAGGCTCGCTGAGACAAGTCTCGCAGACCGGGACGGGACGCAACGGGGATCCAACTGAATCCGGGCGTTTGTGTCTGCACACCAAGCGGGTTGGCGCGCCCATTGCACCGTAGATGCGAGATCCGGATTGTTGTTGCGGGGTGGGCTCCGTGACCAGTCTCAGAAGCCCTCGCTCCCGGTACGAGCAAGCCGATAACGCATGCCGCAGCAGCGGTTGTTATCCACCGCACCGTGTTACGCGAAGGCGCCGTACAAACGCCGTGTCTATTCTTGAAAGCGCAAAATTCCCACATGATATCGCGCGCCAGCGTAAAGCCTTGACAGCGGCGATGTCAATAGATAATGTTTTTCTCACATGAAGCAGTACTTTTTTCGCGCCTTTTGTTTGCCTTTCCGAGGGATTCTGCTCGCGTCGTTTGCGCTTCTTTCTGCAGTGCCGCTTCTCGCAGCGCCGGTCGGCCATGCTTCTGCTCGCGCCATCGCCATAGGGGAAGTACCTGACTACGCGAGCGTGCTTCGCAAGCGGCTGCAGATGGTCAACGAGGTTATCGCGCGCGGCCCTTACCACGCGAACTGGCATTCGTTGGAGCATTGGCAGGTTCCAGCGTGGTACCGCAATGCCAAGTTTGGAATTTTCATTCACTGGGGCGTGTACTCAGTGCCCGCATTCCAGAACGAGTGGTACTCGCGGAACATGTACATCCAAGGGAGCGCGGCATACAAGCACCAGATAGCCACCTATGGCCCGGAAAGTAAGTTCGGCTACAAGAACTTTATCCCGATGTTTACCGGGAGCCATTTTGACCCCAATGCGTGGATGAAGCTTTTCCGTGAGGCAGGCGCACGCTTCGTGGTGCCTGTTGCGGAGCACTGCGACGGTTTTGCGATGTATAACTCCACGCTGACACACTGGGATGCTTACCATATGGGGCCGAAGCGCGATGTGATCGGCGAGGAAGAAGCGGCCGCGAGGCGTGCGGGGTTGCATTTTGGCGCGTCGTCGCACCGCGCGGAGCACTGGTGGTGGTATGACGGCGGGATGAAGTTCAGCTCCGACGTTCGCAACCCCAAGTACGCCGGGCTATATGGTCCGGCGGAGCCGGAGAATCTTCCCGGCGAGCCGGCAGACAAAGCGCCCGATCCCAATCAACTTGAGCTGTGGCTGCCCCCCAGCCGCGCCTTTATGCGCGACTGGCTCGGCCGCACCACAGAAATCATCGACATGTACCACCCGCAGGTTCTCTATCTTGACTGGTGGGCGGGGCAGCCTGCCTTTCGGCCTTATCTGAAGAAGTTAGCGGCGTACTACTACGATCGGGCGGCGCAGTGGGGAACAACGGTGGTGCTGACTTACAAGGATCAGGATTTTCCGCCGGGGGCGGCGCTGCTCGACATCGAACGCGGCAAGGTGGACCAGATCCGGCTGCTGCCGTGGCAGACCGATACGTCGGTGAGCGTCCACTCGTGGGGTTACGTGAAGCATGACACTTACCGCACGCCCAAGTCGCTGATTGATGAGCTGGTGGATGTTGTGAGCAAGAACGGAGACCTGCTGCTCAATGTTGGCCCGAAGTCGGACGGGACCATACCCGCGCAGGCCCGGCATATTCTGCTTGCGATCGGCGCGTGGTTGCGCGTGAATGGCCAGGCTATTTATGGCACGCGCCCCTGGTACGTCTATGGCGAAGGCCCCACGATCAGCGACCACAGCCGCCAACGCGGCTCGGATATTGTGCACTACACGGCGCGGGATGTTCGCTTCACGCGCAAGGGCGACGTGTTGTATGCCATCGAGCTTGGGTGGCCGGCGAGTCACGAGCTGACGCTGCACACGCTGTTCAAGGGAACTCCCTATCTGCGTACGCCGATCAATGGTATCTCGCTGCTTGGCTCTCCCGCTCGCATCGCGTGGAAGCAGACACCTGAAGGCCTGGTGATCCACGTGCCGAACGCGAAGCCCAACAATATTGCTTACGTATTCAAAATCACCTTTGCCTCAAATTGAACAGTGCGCCTATGGGGCGAAGAGCCAATCGAGATTGGCGCGCCCGTCGGTGGGGCTTGGGTAAAAGTGGATAGGTGTGGTGAGTCCGGCATGGGGTGAAACGAAGCCGAGGATAATGTAAGCGCCGCGCCCTAGATTGAGGGTCTGCTTACCGGCGGGCAGTTCGCGGCTAAAGACAGCCAACGCCGGGTTGTCTTGCGCCGTGACAGCGTTGATGGACTGTATTTTCCAATTGCCGGTGGCAGGGCTTGCAGGCTGATGATGTTCGGACGCGCTGAAGAAAAAGCCGACCAGCACGCGGGCAGGTTTGCTGAGGGTGAAGGTGACAGGCTGACCGCCATAGTTGGTTCGCTTGCGGGAGATACGAATTCCTCGGAGGCCCTGCAAGGCCGGATCGACGGTGACAGCCACGGCGCGGCTATCTGTGTATAGGTGCGCACCGGGCCTGACGGTAAAGGTTTGCGCGCTGGAACTGATGAGTGTGAATGGGACCTGGGGCAATGCGTGCGTGGCGGGGGACTCGGATGCATGCTGTTCAAGCCATGCCACGCGCTGGCGGAAGATTGCGAGTTCCTGCTCATACTCGGGCAGGCACTCGCTCCAGTTGGTGAAGCGATTGCGGCCGGCCAGGAATGGTATGGCGCGCTGGCTGGTGTCGAGGCTTGGTCCGGCGATGTAAGTGTTAGCGGTGAGCGCCACCAGGTGCTTGTACTCCTGCACGCTCCGCGCGACGAGGTTTACGGCTTCCTTGAGCAGGTTGATGTTGTGGGTGGCGCCATACCCCATGACGAGATACGCAGCTTGTGTGCGCGCATTGTAGTACTGCATTAGTGTGTGGATACAGCGCATGTCATTGAGTATGCGGAGATATTCGGCATGGTTCCGGGAGACATACTGGCCGGCCTGTTCGGCCGCGCGGACGGCGGCCTCAGACGAGATGGTTACCTTCATGGCGATGTTGAGCGGGGTGACGCCGTGATGCGGCTGGTGCGCGAGCTGGCGTGCAACATATTCTGAGAGACGTTCTCCCGGCGGAGCGTCGCTGGTCCACAGCGGGACATCCTGGCCGAAGAGTTCGGGGTGAATCAACTGCGGCATGGTGAGGCCGAGCGAGAGCGATTCGCGATTGCCCTCCGTGATGGCGATCCATGGCAGCAGCTCCGGTGCGCAGATGCCTGAGTCTTCATAGGCGGTGAGAAGCTTTTCCCCGGCCTCTTCACTGCCATAGCGCTTGGCGAACTGGCGGACCCAATAGGCGTGTTCTGCCACTGGATTGCGGTTGGGGTTCCATGCGTAACGGCCCCAGGCCTGATACCAGATCCAGTCGCGATCAATTTGCATCAGCCGCGGTGACGTTTTGTCCGCGGTGTAGGGCCAGGTCCAGAAGCGCAGCGGATAGAGATGCAGTCCCTTGATGCCGATTTTCTCAAAGGAGAGAATGCACTTGCGGATGTAGTCGGGATCGCCCCAGCGGAAGGGTTCGAGGTTGGAGAGAATGTGAACGTTGGCGATGTCGATGGGGGATTCAGCTGCGAGTCTTTCGTCTTCCTTGCGGATTTTGCCGCGAACATCAAAGCCGACGAGAGACTCGCCGGTCCATTTCTCCATGACGTCGATATTGTGGTAAATCGGCAAGCTGACAGCCAGGGCTTGATTGATGTCGGTTGCGTGGGTGCGGACGACGATGGGTGGCTCCTGCTTGGAGCCGATTTCGCTTAGTCCTTCCTTGACGCCTGGAATGATGGTTTGGCTGAGCCATTCGGGGCCATACTTGGGATTGAGCGCTTCGCCCAATGTGACGAGCAGGCCAACGCTGGGGTAGGTCTTAATGAATTGTGAGATGACGTACTTGGTGTATGTGCGGGTGAGCGGGGTGGGCGTGCTCATGTGGTAGGTGAGGCCGTGCGCGCGCGCGAAAGGATGCGAGATGTCAATGTTGTAGAAGCCCTGAACGACCCAGATTCCGCGCATGTCGGCTTGTTTGGTAAGCCATTTGAACATGGCAATGTTGCGATCGAGGATCGGCGTAGGGACTTCCTGCGCTTCGGGATAGCGAGGCAGCTTAAGCAATGATGTAAATGGATCGCCGTTCCATAGATAGAGCGCGTTGAAGCGGTTCTTGACGAGGAAGTTGAGATAGTGAATCCACTCGGCCTTGTTGTAGAAGAAGGGGAAATTTTTCGGGGTGTAGCGATAGTCGTATTCGGAGCCCTGATACTCGATGTACGGCTTCTGCATGCCGATGCAGACGCCGCGTAGCTTGAGCGCGGGATGGTCTTCAACATTCAGCTCGGCGGGCAGGCCGTCCATTTTCTTAATTCGGGACGCCAGTTCAAGGCCACCGTAGAGGACGCCGGAGGGGTCGCTACCGGAGACGATCCAGGTATCGCCGACGCGGCGCAGGAGGAATGCTTCCGATGCGCCGGGCCAGAATTGCGGCAGATGGTAGCCGCGTAACAAAGTGGACGATCGGACGGCGAGGATGACCTTGGCGCCTTTCTCGGGCGGCGTGATGTTGGCAATCGCTGATCGCAGGCGGCGTGCTGCGAACAGTTCACGGGGTGTCGCGTTAGGCGCTGTAATGACCGGCACGGCGGCGTGCGCGGTCTGAAGACCGAGGGAAGTAACTGCCAACGCCAGCGTCATAAGCCAGAGCGCCGGTTTCCTGTGAGATGAAATCATCATGGTTACCTAAGTTGCCTTCCTGAAACGGGCTGCGAGGTAGGGGCGACCCGGAAGTGTGAGTTTCGTCTTGCCGCGGAACGTACCTGGTTCGCGATGAATGTTCATGTTCCACGGATCGATCCAATCGGCTATGAAGGTGACGTTCTCCGGCAGCGGAAAAGTGTACTCGGCGGGCTGGTGGCTGTCGAAGAACCACAGGTAGGCCTCACCGCGCTGGTGCGCGGAGTAATAGTACGAGGGGTATTGCTGATCAAGTCCGACGGCGGTGCTGTCTTCGAGCAGCGCGCGCAAGAATCCAATCCTGGCTGGACTGGCGCCGTGCAGAATACCGCCGTTCGACCAGACGGGCTGACCGGTGCTGCTCATGTAGGTTTCACCGTGCGAGGCATAGATGCCGGAGATGACTGCCATCCAGAAGCGGCGCGACATTTCTTCCGGCGGCAGATTGCCCCAGCGGCGGT
>CAZWSD010000194.1:0-6620 GCA_964636535.1 uncultured Acidobacterium sp.
AAGTTGGAAACTGCCGTAAAATCGAATTAACGGCACACAATGATCGGAAAGTCCAGATGATATCTGATCTTCGCCACATTCGCGCGTTCCTCACCGCGGCCCGGCTTGGGAACTTCACGCGCGCGGCCGCCGAACTTCACGTATCGCAGTCGGCATTTTCCGTCCAGATCAAACAGCTTGAAGACTCACTGGGAGTCGTGCTCTTTGATCGGAGTAAGAGGCGGGTAGCGCTGACGTCAGCTGCTTGCGAGCTAATCGTACCGTTGGAACGGATACTGATCGACCTGGAAGCTGTGGCCGTCCAGACGCAGGAGCTTGCCGGCCTTCGTCGTGGAATTGTTACTATTGCCGCGCTGCCCTCGGTAGCCGCTGGGGTTTTGCCGCAAGCGATCAAGAAGTTCATTGAGACCTATCCTGGAATAGCCGTTCGGGTCCACGACGTGGTATCAGAAAAGCTGATTGAAGCAGTCAAGCAGGAGCAGGTGGATTTTGGTATCGGAAGCAAGGTGCGTGCCGACCGAGAATTGAAAATGACGCCACTATTTGTGGACAGATTCTGCGCATTTGTTACAGCCAGCCACCCGATAGCAAAAAGGAAGTCAGTAACGCTGGAAGAGCTGAGCGCATACCCCCTGATTTTGACAGGAAAAGACAGTAGTGTTCGCGAACTGCTGGAGGGGGCCTTCCGGCGCGAACGATTGTCTATTGCGATAGCTTTTGAAACCAATCACATGTCAACGGCTATCGGCCTGGCAAGAGCGGGACTCGGAGTGGCGGCCTTGCCGGAGTGCGCGCTGGGCGACGACCTCGGTGAGATCCGGCGCATCGCAATCAGCAAGCCGTTGACTAACCGGAGAATAGAGATCATTCAGAGAAGAGATCGAACATTCTCTCCGGCTGCACTGAAGATGGTGGAGATCATGAGGCAATGCACCGGTGGAAAGCGCGCGGTAAGCTGAGCAGCAGGTTGGCGGCCCCGTTTTCAGGCGTAAGGTTGAAGCGGGTTGAGGCGCTCAGCCCGATAAGCGCATGATCGGCAGGATTTGGTAGATCCCGGAAAGTCGCGCGAGAGCGATAGCGGTTGGGGCTATTGGCCCCGCTTCAAAACAGCAGGTGGTCTTGATTCGAGTCTTCTATTGCAAGAGTGATCGTTGCGTGCCATGTATAAGGAGTTGCGCATTGCAGTCACGATGCAGGGCTGCGGCTCGGCTAATCGCGCCACACGCGGCGATCTCCCGATTACCAGGAGCCTGCCTGCTGAATCCAACTCGGCAATGACTGTCCGGCGCGGTTCGAGCATCCGTTGCAATAGGAGTGGTCAGCCAGGTGGCCCTCCGGGTTGCGTATCGCAAGGCTCACGAATTTGGTGACAGCGCGGATCGAGCGATATCCCCAGTCAACGATGCGCTCGCGATGCCGAACCATGAACATCAGATCATTTGCCGTATGTTGGGTGTTTGTGCCAACGACCGCGGTGCGGTGACTTGATCCATCCAACCACGTCATAGCTGATCGCGCCGGAGTAACTTCCATAAGGCAGGTCTTCCAGCGCGCGATTTCCGGACAGGGGCGCAGAGACCGGCACCTCGGCATGGCTGCCCTGTCCAGCAATTGCAGCTTTTGTGGCTCAGACTCTCGTTGTTGGCGGAGGATCCTGGCCCGCAGAGGGGACTCGGAATGAGGTGGGTGCAATCCACGTTCGGCGACCCGGCGATAATGCCGTTGAAATCGACTGCGTAGAACTCGGCTTCCTCCGTTGACTGCGCACGCCCCCTGGTATTGCTCGATTATCGCCGTCAGGAATGACAACGCTTTCCGTGTCTCTTCTACTGACGTTCACGCCACCCCGTGCAAATGGGACTGGATCTGCTCTTCGTCAATCTGAAGCGCCGGCAGGAAGACGGGGCCGGTGGAATTTGCGGCGCGCGTCACCGGGGAAGACATGGCAGGGGAAAAGGTCAAGGTCGAAGTAACCCGTACGCAGGCCGAGATCGGCCGCTACCTTGCGTTCGGCAGTTCCCGGCGTTCGCATTCCAGCCTGGGAGCAAAAAATGCCTGACCAGATCAGGCTCCGGCGTCCGCGCGAGGGATTGGCGGGATAGCACGCAACGCGCCTGCCCGTTGAAATGCGAGTCTGACGGTGAGCGCGGAAAACGGTTGAGATGTTTCCCCTTCTTCGGGCAGGCCTTGCAAGTCGATGAGGCGCCAATTCACGTTCGCACCGCCTTGTCGACGATGAAACATCCATCTGCAGAAAAATCCGACGCGGCTATTCAAACAAGCGGAGCCACCTGAATGAAACGGGTAGCGGGCAGAGTGCGCATATTCTGAAAGGGGCTGCCGGGAGGCGCGGGATCTGCGGGAGAAACCTTTACGGATTACCAATAGTGAATAGCAACTATGGAAGAATGCGTTGGGATATTATTTACCACGGTAACCCTCAATATAAGTTCAATGTTCTTTCTCGGCCAATCGGCGGGAAGCTTGTTGACCACTTTTTGCAGATCGCGATCGTGTGTAATAAATTCAGCGGCGGCCCTGGTGCCGCTCTCTCCTATACCCGCAACCACAATTAAAGATTTTCCGGTCGGAGAATTAACAAGTCTTGCGATCAACCCGTAGTCCGTTACAACCTGACCATCTGGAGAGTAAGTTATCGTCCACTGCTTTTTATGCACTGAGTGGTTCTCGATTGCATTGCCATTGTGAAACTCATATCTTAACCCGTTTGTGAGGCGAAGGGTCCATCGATTATTGAAGGCACCTACTAAGATCGATGGTGAAGCTCGAAGATCGCCAAAGGCGACATCTCCACCGAGACGCAAATTAAAACGCCTGTGATGGCTGGCTAAAAACTTCGCCACTGAGACATTTGCTGATAGGTCTCCGATCGTAATATATACATCCTTTTTAAGGATGAAGTCGCGACCAGCTAGTGCGTGACTTGACGTGGTTGGAATGGAAGGCTCATACCCCAGCGCGGTTAGCTCCCCACCTTTATGCGACCTTTTGTAGCGATTAATGATGGAAGGAGAGAGCATGTAAACCGGATTCGATCCGGTATAGACTAAGATCGGTCCGGGAGAATCAAGAATCGGATCCCAGAAATTTGCAATCGCGTTACCGAACTGAACATTTGCAGTTGTTGGCTTGACTAGATATGCGGTATAGACCGTCAGGCCGAGGATTGGAATCAGTGGGAGCAAAGCAAAGAGGAGCATTTTCCGCCGCGCAGGAGTTACCGATCGTGTCAGCCGGCTAAATTGTGCAGGGGGCGGGGACGAGTGTGCCTGAGTCGTGGCCTTTTCGCGGTCCTCATTTTCCTGTGAGCTATCCGTGGGAGCGATTCGCTTTGCTTCTGCTTTCTCGACAAATGTTGCGTGATACGCGCCGGCAGGAATTTCAATCCGAATGAAGCTTCGGTCTCCATCAGCCACATAAAACTGGGCCAGACGTTTTCGAACCTCGGCTGCTCGAGTCCTGACCACAGGATCGTTGTTTGTATCGTAGTCGGGGGCTCGCCCGAACACCTCGATTCCGATGATTCTCTCTTTGAGCAATTCAGGGTGACCTGCAAGCGATTGGTCAACGATGTACTGTAGCAGTCGTTGCGCCTGTTTGCTATTTCGAAATGGTGTGCTGTGGAGAATTTCCATCAGCGATTCTTGCACGACGGCAGAGAGACGTGCCTGAGTCTCAGTCGGATTGATCGCCGCCCGTTCTGCTTCCAGATGCGTAGCCATGCTTTCGCCGAGATTTTCCAGACGGAAAGTACTGTACGTCACCCTCAGATCCTTTGACAAGGGCGTGTTTTCGGTCAAAAGCGCCGGAACCAAACCGTACAGTACCTAGCCGGGGCGATCACGTTTGCATTTTTATTTGGCGCGAGGTTTAACCCGCATGTTGGTTAGACCTGAACGCTATGACAAATCTGTGGGGTCCCTCTCAATCCAGCCGGAACAGATGTGGGTTGTGGTTCGAAAGTGAATATTCCGCAGGGGGTTAGGAGTCATCTTGGACAAAACTCGAATTACGCTTCTTGGAATGGCTGTGGCGCTGGTGTTGGTCTGCAGCCCACTTTCGGAATTGGCGCAGACCAGGAGCACGACCGCGTCAATATCAGGAACGGTGACAGATCCATCTGGTGCACGAATCCCAAAGGCGGCTGTGAGGATTGAAAGCACGGAGATAGGCGTCTCGCGCAGTACCACCGCCAACGCTGTGGGGCAATTCTCATTCGCGCTTTTGCCGCCAGCAACGTATACGCTCACAGTCAAAGCGAAAGGTTTCCGCACGACGCAGCAAACGGGCATTCATCTGTCAGTTGGCAGCTCAGTTACAGATAACGTTCAGATGACGATCGGAGCTTCGCAGCAGGTGACGGTCACGGCCTCAGCCCCGCTGCTGCAAACCCGGAGCGCGAACGTCGGAACCATGGTTTCGAGCCGCCAGATTCAACAACTTCCACTTAACCTCCGAAATGTCGTAGGTCTTGTGACGCTAAACTCTTCGGTAAATAACCAGGCACAGCAGCAAACCTTAGGGTCTGGAGGTCAGGAGGACACGGCTGATCAAGACATTTCGTTCTTGAACTTCGGAGGGGGATTCTTCGGCAGTACGGCGTTTATGCTCGACGGTGGATGGGATACAGCCATGGACTGGGGCGGTGTGGTCTATGTACCGTCGGTAGCCGACGTTCAGGAATTTAAAGTCCTGAATAACGCCTTTACGGCGCAGTATGGCTGGAGTACGGGTAATGTCGTGAATATCATTACGAAGTCCGGGACAGATAGGTTCCATGGCCAGGTGTACGACTTTCTGCGCAACCAGGCGATGGACGCGAATACGTTCTTTAACGACCGAAATGGTGTCAGAAAGACATCCGACCACCGAGAGCAATTCGGTTTCGCGCTTGGCGGTCCAGTTTTTATACCAAAGCTGTACCCACAACGGAATAAGACGTTTTTCTTCGTGAACTACGAAGGACTACGGCTGAACGGAGCGGGCACTGATAGCGAGGTTGTTCCAAGCAAATCGGAGGAGTCGGGCAATTTTACGTCCCTGCTGGGCGCGCAGATTGGTACCGATGCCTTGGGGCGTCCAGTTTATTCGGGCGAAATCTACAACCCTTACACGACCCGCCAGGTTGTCGCGACCAATGGTCCTGACGCAGGGAAGACTGTTACGATTCGGGATCCGTATCCGAACAATGTAATTCCGTCCGCCGGGGTTGGTGCCATTGATGTGCGTGCGGCAAAATTCGCCACGGGTAACTTCTGGCCAGGGCCAGAAAATGCAGGAAGCGGCTTTAACTTTAATGTGACAGCCGCAGCGCCGACCTATTCCAATGAATTTGATATTCGGATCGACCAGAACGTTAGCGCGAACACCCGGGTATATGGTCGCTGGTCGCAGAAATCGGAGTCAAAGACTGGAACTCCCGAATTTTATGGCGCCAGCGACCCTGCCGGACCGGGCGTTTCCAATCCAAACAATCGGTATAGCGTTGCACTGGGACTCACTCAAGTGCTCTCTCCGTCATTTCTAATGACAACAAATCTAACATTCGTACGTTGGATTGAGCAGAACCATACCCAGAGTTACGGCTTTAAGTCCTCGACTCTTGGTTTTCCCTCAGCGATTGACATATATTCTCCTCAGTTTCCTCAAATCAACATTAGCGGATACGCACCGCTTGGAGCGCGGGACAATTTTGGAGAATTCCGTCAGCCCAGAAATGTGGGGAGCCTGTCGGTTGATTTTGACAAGACTGCAGGGCCTCATTCTATCTCGTTCGGGTATATGGGGGTTCTGTTGCAGGACAACGGTGGACGAATTGCACCCACGGTATTCAGCTTCGGTAATACCATGACGGCGGGGCCAGATCCAACCAATCCCACCAGCGGTACAGGGAATGGATTCGCATCTTTCATGGCTGGGGCGGGTTCTTCCGGCTCGACCGGCTTTAATCAATTTCCGGCGTCGACGGTGTACTATCATGCGGCGTACTTTCAGGATGATTGGATGGTAGCGAAACATCTTACCGTGAACCTTGGATTACGCTATTCACTCCAAACGCCGGTGACGGAACGTTTCAATCGACAGTCACACTTTGATTACCACGCATTGAATCCAATCAGCGTGGAAGTGGGCAAACCGTATTATGGCGAGGTTGTATATAGCACTCCGGGAGATCGCAACGAGTACAAGCCCAATTGGCTGGATTTCGCGCCCCGGGTGGGTTTCGAATACGGTGTTACGCCTCACCTAGTCATGCGAGGCGGCTTTGGCATTTTCTATACGAAGAACACTTATGGTCCTGCAGAGAATCCTGGATATAGCCAGACGACCTCCTGGACGCCGTCTCTGGATGGAATCAGTGTGTATCAACCACTGTCGCAGGCCTTTGCGGGCGGGATCCTTGCCCCAACCGGCAACTCGCTTCATGGCCTCACAAATGTGGGTCTTGGGGGCGGCGGTACCAACCCCTATCGGCCCGACCCAATGGTAAAGCAATACATGTTTGGAGTGCAGTATGCGTTTGCTCCAAATGATGTACTCGATGTGAGTTACGTGGGAAATCAAGGCACCAATATGATATTGGCTGGAATGAACTACGG
>CAZWSD010000195.1:0-6603 GCA_964636535.1 uncultured Acidobacterium sp.
CCTACTCCATTAGACGGAACTGACGCGCCTTCGGAACTTGATCAGAGGTTCCCTAGACAGCCCCTACGCCAGCGCCATCAACGCCCAGGGCCGCACCTATCCCATTCCCGTCGTTCGCGATAACTTCACATGGATCCACGGCAACCACCAGTTCCTCATCGGCGGCAACTTCAAGTGGCCCAGCCCCGCCGGATCCTCCATCCTCAACTACAACACCCCCACCCTCGGACTGGGCGGATACACGACCGAGCTCACCTCTCCTTCCAAAGAACCCAGCCTCCGCCCTGCCAATATCGGCACTGGCAACGCCATCTCGCTCTACGATCAGGCCTTCGCCCTCGCCCTCGCGCCTTACACCGCCTTGAACGCTACTTATAACTACAACTCTCAGCTCAAGCCGTTCCCTCAGGGTTCAGGGCTCACCCACCACTACCGCTATTACGAGTGGACGCTACACGCCGGCGACACCTGGCGCATCACCCATGCCCTCACTCTCGACTACGGCATCCGTTGGCAGGTCTTCACCGATCCCTATGACACCAACGGCATCGAATCGGTCCAGAACTTCACCTTCGATAAGTACTTCTACGACCGCGTCGCGCAAAGCCAGGCCGGCATCTTCGGCAACAATGTGGTTCCGTTCATTCAGTACTCGCTCGGCGGCAAAGCCAACAATGCGCCAGGCTACTTCCATACCAACTTCCACGACATCGCCCCCAATCTCGGCTTTGCCTGGAACCCCAAGGAAATCCCAAACACGGTAATCAACGGCAGCGCCGGAATCATCTACGATCAGACCGTCATCAACGCCGTTCAGTATCAGCAGTCGCAGTTCTCCTACCTCTTCCAGGCTTCGGCGCCCGATCCCCTCGGCACGCCGAACAACGCCTACCAGTCGCTACAGAACGACCAGCGATTCTCAGGCTTCACCAATGTTCCCGCTCCGCCTCCGGCGCCTGCGGTCAGCTCGCCCTATCTTCCTTATGTTTCCGGGACCGGCGCGAATGCTGTTCCTTTCGGCCTCGCCAATGGCGGCGCATTCAACGAAATCATCAATCCAAACCTCTCTACGCCCTACTCCATCATGTTCAACTTCGGCATGGAGCAGCAGTTCCCCAAGGGCTTTATCCTCAAGGTCTCTTACGTCGGGCGCCTCGGCCGGCACCTGCTCGCCCAGGCCGACGCCAATCAGCTCATCGACTTCCCCGACAAGCAATCCGGTCAGCTCATGTCGGCTGCCTTCACGAATGTTGAAAAAGAACTTCGCGCCGGCGCCAATCCTGGTAGCATCCCAGCCGAACCATGGTTTGAAAATCTCGTGGGCCAAGCTACCGGCACCTCTCCGGGCGCCATTGGACAGGATTTCGGATATCCCAACACCACCAGCTTCCTGGCCAGCGCCATCAATACCCTGTTCAACCGCGGCGACATGGCGGACACCGTACAGGCGCTCGCCGGCGCCAGACTGCTCCCTCCCAACGTCGGCATGGGCGCCCAGTTCTCTGAGAACACCTTCTACACCAACAAAGGATTCTCCAGCTATAACGGCATGCTCGTCACCCTGCACAAGAACCTCGGCAACGGGCTTCAGTTCGACATCAACTACACCTGGTCGCACTCCATCGACAATGTCTCGCTCATCGCCAATGCAGCCGCCTTTGGTGGCTACGGCTTCATCTGCGATGTCCTCCGTCCCCGGGAGTGCCGCGGCAACTCCGACTTTGACGTCACCAACTCGCTCAACGGAAACTTCATCTACCAGCTGCCCTTTGGACGCGGAGGCTCCATCGGCGCGCACGCGCCATTCTGGCTCAATGAAGCCATCGGCGGATGGGTCGTCAGCGGTTTGCCCACCTGGCACACCGGCTTCCCCTACTTCGCAACCGCCAATGCCTTCGTTGCCGGCTACGCCAACAATGCGCCCGCCATTCTCACCGGCCCGATTGCCGATCTGAAAATGCATATCCACGGCGGCAACGGTCAACCGCTGCAAGCCTATACCAACCCGACAAAGGCCCTCAACGACTACACCGGACCCGTCGGATTCAACATTGGCAGCCGCAATAACCTGCGCGGACCCAACTACTTCAACATCGACCTCGGCCTCGGCAAAACTTTCCCCATCTACCGTAACTATCGCTTCAACTTCCGGGCCGATGCCTTCAACGCACTCAACCACCCCAACTTTGAAGCTCCAACCAGCGGCGCCGATATCACCGAAAGCTCCGTTCCCTTCGGCACCATGCCCGAGGCTACGGTCAACGGACCGCGCGTACTCCAGGTTGCCCTCCGCTTCGAGTTCTAACCCTCGACCAACCTTCATCAAAAGCCGCTCCCCTGGGAGCGGCTTTTCTTATTTCCTCGTCATCGCCGAGCCGCCACAACACGGGCCCCGCCCGCTGTCGTCTCATTTATCATCTCTTCTGTTCACTTCCTCCATGAAAAGCCCCGCACACCTCTCGCCGCCCCTGTCGACCCGCAACTTTCGCTACGTCTTCCTCGACCGCGACGGCGTCATCAACCGTAAGGCTCCGGAAGGCCGGTACATCAGCCTCTGGACCGATTTTGAGCTTCTCCCCGGCGTCGAGGCGGCCATTGAAAGCCTCAATCGCTCCGGTCGCCGCGTCATTGTCGTCTCCAACCAGCGCGGCGTTGCGCTTGGCCTGTACAGCTCCGCCGACGTGGACGCGCTCCATCGAGCATTGCAGCAGCATCTCGCCGGCCACGGAGCTCGCATTGACGCTTTCTACGTCTGCCCTCACGACAAAAATCAGTGTGATTGCAGAAAACCGAAACCTGGCCTCTTCCTCCAGGCATTCTGTGACTTTCCAGACGCCTCGACGCAAAACAGCATCCTGATCGGCGACTCCATTTCAGACATTGACGCCGCGCATCACCTCGGCATCCCCGCAATCTTCATCCAGGGCGACCCCGCCACCCAGAAACCAATGGCGCAAAAGGCAGCCGCTCAGGCCGATGCGGTGGCATCGTCCCTCGCTGAAGCCGTGGATCGATTTCTCGCATAGACCCCTCCCGCCATCGGAGATATCTACCTCGCGGATTTCCAATTCTCCTGCGCACTGCAAATCCGGGAATGGAACACCCAGACGCCTCGGATTCCGCCTCCCATCCAGGAGCCGATCGCCTCGAAACTCGAGGCCGTGTTGCTTCTTGATTACACTGGCAAATCACCTGCCTGCTCAGCGATGATGGGAGAGCGGCCCAGAAAGTGGTACTCGCATGACGCCAAATCGATCCGAACCATGCATGTCCTCCAGCAGGAGGCCTCGCCTATGAAGAAATACCCGCCACACGGCAACTTTGCCTTTTTGTGCCAAACTCTGCTGCAAGGCTCACACTCTAAATAGGACATGACCAACACCTTCACGCACAACCATGGCAGTCATTCCACCCCAGAGATAAGGTCGCTCATTCCATGAGTCGATCAGCCGGGGCTGGATCAACGTATACATGTCACTTCACGCACGGAGCTGTACAGGCATGGAGACTTCCCTCATTTCACTCATCGATCACGAACTTCACCACGGCCTCAGCGTGCTGCAGGCAGTCGCGGCGGATGAAAATATCCACAAGACTCTGCAAGAGGCTGCGCACGCAACCGCGGCCGCGCTCAAGGCGGGGCGCAAACTCATGGTGGCCGGCAACGGCGGGAGCGCCGCCGACGCGCAGCACCTGGTCGCCGAGTTTGTCAGCCGGCTCGTGCAGGATCGACCCGCGATGCGCGCCGTCGCACTGACCACCGACACTTCCATCCTCACAGCCGTGGGAAACGACTACGGGTATGAGAAGGTCTTCGCCCGCCAGCTCGAGGCCATCGGCCAGCCCGGCGATATCTTTCTTGGTATATCCACCTCCGGCAACTCACCCAACATCCTGCGCGCGCTCGAGTACTCCCGCCAGATCGGCATCGTCACCTTCGGCTTGACCGGCCGCGGCGGCGGAAAAATGACGCCCCTCTGCGACTTCGCCATCCGCATTCCCTCCGATGTCACCATGCACATCCAGGAGGCGCACCTGGCGCTCGAACACATCTTCTCCATGCTCGTTGAAAAAATCTACTTCGCCGCACAATAAGGACACGCTCCATGGAAGCGATCATTCTGGCCGGAGGCTTCGGCACGCGACTCGCGTCACGCCTCAGCGGCATCCCCAAACCCATGGCTCCTATCGCGGGCAGGCCTTTTCTGGAAATTCTCATCGGCCGGCTCGCGCACTGCGGCTGCAACCGCGTCATCCTCTCCGTCGGCCATCTCCACCACGTCATTCAGGACCACTTCGGCGCGTCCTTCCAGGGAGTGCATCTGGATTACGCGATTGAGCAAAAGCCGCTCGGCACCGGAGGCGCCATTCGCCTTGCCCTTTCCCTCGCCCACGATGAATCCGTCCTCGTGCTCAACGGCGATACCATTCTGCAAATGGATTACGCCGCGCTTCTCCACTTTCACGCCCGCCAGGCCGTCCCGGTCACGCTCGCCGTCACCCGCCAGACCGATACGGCCCGTTACGGTGGCGTGCTCATCGACAACCAACGCATTGTCGCCTTCCATGAAAAGGGACGCTCCGGACCCGGCTGGATCAACGCAGGCGTCTTCGCCGTTCGCAAAGATCTCCCCTGGCCGGCTTCATTGCCTGAGAGTTTCTCTTTCGAGAAAGACTACTTGATGCCTCAATCTGCAACCGGAACGGTGGCGGCGTTTCAAGTCAACGGCTACTTCCTCGACATCGGAATACCGGAAGATCTCGATCGCGCGCAAGTAGAACTCGGGGAGTTCTAGACAAAAAAACAGGAATCAGAAGGGTGGGATGCGAAGCTGCAACCTGTCGCTGATAAGTCGGATGTTCCGCCCGTTGAGCCGCGCATCCATCTCCTCGTGCAAAGACACTGCAGGAAACGCACTTAGCCCGTTGCCTTGGAATTTTCCCGCATCCCCAGGCCCAATCTTCCCTAGAACGTAAAGGAAACGCCGCCTTCCACCGAGCGGCTCACCTGCGCGAAATAAAGCGTAGTCCCGTCGCTGCTCAAAAACGGGCGATACCCCTCCGCCAGCAGATTCCGCACCGCCACCATCGCTTCCATTCCGTTCGGCAGCACATGGCGGTAGCGAATCGGCTGCTTCACAAAAACACTCATGTACGGCCCCGGTACGGCGGTATCAAACTCCGCCACCGGCGTCAGCGTCCCTCCGCCCTGCCAGCTATACCCCACCCGCCACTGTGTCCCCGTGTTCACCAGCTTGCCCGTCGCCGATACGGCCACCATCTCCGACTCGCGAGGCGCAAGCGCCTGTACCTGCTGTCCTATTGGAGCCGCGCCACCGTCGCCCGTGTAGGCCAGCGCATTCCCCGTCGCTACGTTCAGCGTCATCCAAAGGTTCTGGAAGATGCGGTTGCTCACCTCGGCCATCATTCCAGTCGACGTAAAATTCTGTCCCGCGGCGCTCATCAATTGCGTCATCGGGTCATAAAGCACAGCCCCGGAGTTCACATCCGCCGCATCCATCGCGCCGCCGCCGCTCACCACAGGATTCATGATGTGGTCGTGGTACACACCCACGGTCATGTGTCCGTGGGTTCCCAGTGAATGGCTCACCTCCACGGCCTGGTGCAACCCATGCTCGGCCACCAGCCTGCCGCCCGACTCGGATGTCATCCGCATCAGCTCCGTAAACTGATCCACCTCGCCCGCCCGCTGAACATCCGGACTCGTCGCCAGCGAATACGAAACCTGCGTCGCCCCGTTCTGCACCGTAAAGGAAGCGAAAGGATAATTCGCCACCATCATGTTCGCCGCGCGCAGGCTCAGCATCTCATCTCCTACCTGCGCTTCCACGCCCGGCAGCACGTTCACCGTCTCGGCGCTGCGCAGCGCAAACGCGCTCAGCCCCTGTCCGGCCGGCCCGGCCGCAATCTCCGGGTAATCCTCCATGACTCCTACCGTGCGGAATGATTCATTCAGCGCCTCGCGGTGCTCATAACCGGCCACCATCCTGAAAGCCGGCTCCGCGGCTTGTCCAAGGTTTGCCAGGTCCGCTCGCAGCACCACTCCCTGCGAGTCGCTCAGCTTTTGCGCCATTTGCACGCCCTGGTGCAGCCCGCCGTCGCCAAAACCGGCATCGCCGCCCCGGATCGTCACCCGGGCTTCCAGTGATCGGCGTCCGTTGCTGTCCGCCACCACCACCAGCGGACCATTCTGCAGCATTCGCAGCAAGGGCCGGTTCGCCGCCAGCCGCAGCGTCCAGGTCCAGTCATCCGGAGGTTCACCCTTCGATCGCGGTTCGGCAGGCAGCCACCGGAACGCCTCGTACAGCGTATTCAAAGTCATGTTCACCACCACCCGGGTGGCGCCCTCAACCTGCACATTCTCCCGCAGAGTCGGCAAAAACAGTGCGTTCGACGCCTTCACGTCGTACCCGCCAACGCGCAGGTGATCAAATCCGTAGCGCCCGTTCTCATCCGTCGCGGTCTCCGCCACTACCGTGAGATCCGGCTTCAGCAGCTCCACCAACGCTCCCGGCTCAGCAGCTCCGCGGCTGTTCCGCACCACTCCCGTCACACTGCCATCACGGTCGGCGGCGCGCATCT
>CAZWSD010000196.1:0-6579 GCA_964636535.1 uncultured Acidobacterium sp.
TGCCGTTGAGGATGCCTTCGATGCGTGTGATTTTGTCGCCGGAGAGGCCGTGCTGGAGGCCGGGGATGACAGGGATTCCACCGGCGACGGCTGCGCCGTAGAGCAGATGGCGGCCCTTGTGGCGCGCGATGGCTTCAAGTTGAGGGCCGTGGAGGGCGATGAGTTTTTTGTTGGCGGTGACGACAGATTTGCCGGCCTGAAGAGCGCGGCTTACGCAGTCGTGAGCGGGATCGAGACCGCCCATCAGCTCGACGATGACGTTGGCATCGGAGGCGAGAACGCTATCGAGATCCTCTGTCCAGGCGAGGGAGGGGAGCCAGTCGACGCGCTTGCGGGCGACATTGCGGTTGTAGACGTGGGAGAGAGCGAGTCCCGGCAGATTGCGCTCGCTAAGGATGCGCGCGGCAGAGGAGCCGACGGTTCCGAATCCAAGAATGGCGACTTTCAGGGGCAATGAGGCACTCCAAAATGATTTATGGCGTGTAGTTTCCACTATAGGGCAAGTGGGTGCGAAGAAGATTACGTTTCAGTTGAGAATCATTTTCAAGTTGCTCTTTTTGCGCAGAATGACGGACACTTCAGAGATGCAACGCCGTAAATCCAATGATGAGAAGCTGATGAAAGAAAAGGTACCGTCGGCAAAACGGCCGGTGAGCTTGAAGATTCTGGGCGAATACCTTGATCTTTCGCCGGCGACGATCTCCCTGGTGCTGAACAATGCGCCGGGGGTGAAATCGATACCGCAGGAGACGCGGGAGCGCGTGATCGCGGCGGCGAAGAAGTTCGATTACCGGCCGAGCTTTTATGCGCGGTCATTGCGGGGGCGGCGGAGCTTTTCGGTCGGGGTGCTGGTGCCGGAGCTTAGCGATGGATATTCGGCGCACGTGATGGACGGGATTGAGGAAGTGCTGATCGAGGAGGGTTACTTTTACCTGACGGCGAGCCATCGGCGGAAGGCGGATTTGATTGAGGAGTATCCGCGGATGCTACAGGACCGGTCGGTGGAAGGATTTATCGCGATCGACACGCTGCTGGAGCATGCGCCGCCGCTGCCGACGGTGGCGGTGGCCGGGCACAGGCAACTCGCAGGTGTAACGAATATCACGCTGGATCATCACAGGGCGGCGGAGCTGTCACTGCGGCACCTGTATCAACTGGGGCATAAGCGGATCGCCTTTATGCGTGGGCGGTCGGCGAGCTCGGATTCAGCGGACCGGTGGAAGAGCCTGATGGCGGTGGCGAAGGAATTGAAGCTGGAAGTGCCGCCGGAACTGCTGATGCAGGTGGAGGGTACGGTATCGACGCCGGAGCTGGGATTCCCGATTGCGCACGATCTATTGCGGAGGACGCGGGAGTTTACGGCGATTGTGGCGTTTAACGACCTGGCGGCGATTGGGGCAATTCGCGCGCTGCGGGAGCATGGGCTTTCGGTGCCGGAGGATGTCTCGGTAGTGGGCTTTGACGATTTTGAATATGCGGCATACCACACGCCGAGCCTGACGACGATCCGGCAACCGCTGCACAGGATGGGGAACATGGCGGCGCGGCTTCTGTTGCAGCGGATTCGCGGGCAGGAGGCAATCGAGAACGAAGTGGCGATTGTGCCAGAGTTGGTGATTCGGGAGTCAACGGCTCCGCCCCCGGCGCGGCGAAAGAGGCGGTAAGGGAGAGCCGCGAGATACTCTCTTTGATCCAGATGGTGGCGGGCGTTTGGAGGCGAATGCCGAGGCGAGTGTGGAGATGAGGTGCCGCGAGCCCCGCTTTGGGTAGTCTTGCCGCATCTTTTGGTGGCTGGATCTTCTTCTCGAGGGATTTCGCTTTGCGGGTCGCAACCGGAATGGGTTAGGATCCGGACGGCGAGTAAAACGTTTGTGTTTTGCCGTTTTGCTGCGAGATGAAACTTGACCGCGTCTGCCCTTGCAAGAAGGTCCGGGGCGGGGGTGTCGGGAAGAAGTTTGCCCTGCGCCGGAGGATTTGCCCGTGAATCGACGGCAGTTTTTGATCAACAGCTCGCTTGCGGCGATGGGCGGAGCTACGTTTTCGCGCTACATGCTGGGGGCTACGATGGCGTGGCCTCCGCGCGGGCTGCATGAGCCGCCGCCGGGCAGCATTTCCGAGGCGGAGGTCAAAGCGGCGCAGTTCCCCAAGGATTTCTACTGGGGCACGGCAACGGCGGCGTATCAGGTAGAAGGCGCGTGGACAGCGGATGGGAAGGGCGAGTCGATCTGGGATCGCTTTTCGCACGCGGTAGGCAACATCAAGGGCGGCGACACGGGCGACGTAGCGTGCGACTCGTATTACCGATATCCGGAAGACATTGCGATCATGCGGCAACTGCACCAGAAGAGCGTGCGGTTTTCCGTTTCGTGGCCGCGGATTCAGCCGCTGGGCAGGGGCCGGGTGAATCAGAAGGGACTGGACCACTACAGCAGAGTGGTGGACGCGATGCTCGAGGCGAATCTGCGACCCGTATGCACGCTTTACCATTGGGATTTGCCGCAGGCGCTCGAGGATGCGGGGGGCTGGCCGAATCGGGAGCTGTATCAGCACTTTGCCGATTACGCGGAGATTGTGACCAAGGGGCTGGGCGACCGGGTAGATACCTGGGCAATCTTTAATGAGCCGTGGGTGTTCACGTTCCTAGGGTATGGGATCGGGATTCATGCGCCGGGGCTGACGGGGATGGACCGGTTCCTGAAGGCGGCGCACACGGTAAATCTGGCGCAGGGCGAGGCGTTCCGCGCGATGCGGGCGGCGTCACCGAAGGCGAAACTGGGGACGGCATTCAGCATGTCTCCGGGCGCGCCGGCGACGGACAGCCCGGAAGACATGGCGGCGGCGAAGCGCTTTAACGCTATTAACAATGTCTACTTCCTCGATACGGCCCTTTATGGGCGCTATCCGGATGCGTTTGTGGGCGGGGTTCCGTACAAGACGATGGGCTTTCGGGAGGGTGACGGCGAGATGATGAAAGCCAAGCTGGACTGGATGGGCATTAACTACTACAACCGGCACATTGTTTCGGACGCAAAAGGCGTGGAGGGCGGCGAAGACTTTAATGCGGTGATGCCGCACGAGGGTCCGATTACCTATAACGGCTGGGAGGTTTGGCCGCGCGGCATGTATGAGATCGTTACGCAGATGTGGAAGACGTACAAACTGCCGATTGAGATTACGGAGAATGGATGCGCTTACTCGGATGCGCCGTTGTCGAACGATCCGGAAAAGGTACCGGACGCAAGGCGGACGACGTTCTACCGGGAGCATTTGGCCGAGTTGGCGCGGGCGATGCGCGATGGGGCCGATGTTCGGGGGTATCACGCCTGGAGCATTCTGGACAACTTTGAGTGGGCCGAGGGGTACAGCCAGCGGTTCGGGATGACGTATATCGACTTCAGGACGCAGAAGCGGACGATCAAGGATTCAGGGCACTGGTACGGGAAAGTGGCTGTTTCGGGCAGGCTGGACGTGTAGGGGGAGTTCCGCGTCAAAGAGGTCTGTTCTGCTTTATGAATTGCGCCGGGTCCGATGCTGCGCCGTTTGCTTTAGGCGAGGGCGGGGAGGATTGTGCCGCGGCACTCGCCAAGGCCGATGCGAGGGTAGCCGTGCTTCTTGCACCAGGCGCGGAGGATGACTTCGTCGCCATCCTGAAGGAAGGCGCGGGATTCGCCGTTGGGCAGGGTGAGCGGCTTGGCGCCGTTTTCCGTGATTTCGAGCAGGCATCCGCGCGAAGAGTCATCCGGGCCGGAGACGGTTCCGGTGGCGAGCAGGTCGCCGGGACGCATGGGGCAGCCATTGCTGGCGTGGTGGGTGAGCATCTGTGCCGGTGTCCAGTACAGGTGCCGAAGGTTGCCCTCACTGAGGCGCGTGGGCGGCTGGGCAGCGTCGCGCATTTGTAACGTGTGTAGATACACTTCCAGGTGGATATCGAATGCGCCGCGTGCGGGGCCGGCCTCGCTGGCGAGGTACGGCAGGGTTTCGGGGTCGCTGGGTGGACGCGGGGGGGCGGGAACGCGGAATGGCTCGAGTGCGTCGAGGGTGACGATCCACGGGGAGACGGTGGTTGCGAAGCTCTTGGCGAGGAACGGGCCAAGGGGCTGGTATTCCCAGGACTGGATATCGCGGGCGGACCAATCGTTGACGAGGCAGATGCCGAAGATGTGGTCCTCGGCGTGGTCGATGGGGATGGGCTTGCCGTAGGCGCTTCCCTTCCCGATGAAGAAGCCGGCTTCGAGTTCATAGTCGAGGGCGCGGGTGGGCGCGAAGACCGGCGCGGAGGCGCCGGGTAGCTTTATTTGGCCTTTGGGGCGGCGGATGGGGGTGCCGCTGACGACGAGGGACGAGGCTCGGCCGTGATAGCCAACGGGGACGTACCGGTAGTTGGGCAGGAGCGGCTGATCGGGGCGGAAGAGGCGGCCGACCCGGGCGGCGTGGTAGATGGAGGCGTAAAAGTCGGTGTAGTCGGAGACTTCGACGGGCATGACCAGGGTGGCGCCTGCCTGGGGGACGAGGAGGCGGTTGTCGCGGTTGGAGCTGTCTTCTGCGAGAATTCGAGAGATGGCCTGGCGGAGGGTGGTGGAGGGGGCACGGCCCTGAGCGATGAGGGCATTCATGGATGGCTGCCAGCAGGCATCGCGCAAGGGTTGGGGGAGTTCATCGAAGTAGCCGAGATCGACGCAGGCGCGCAGGTCGAGAATGCTGTCTCCGATCGCGATGCCGATGTGTCGATCGTGGCCGCGCAGGAATATAGCAAACGGCAGATTGGCCAGTGGGAAGCCAGTGGCCGGATCGTTGGCCTCAGCGACCCAGCTTCTTTGAATGGTCACGAACACTCCTGATCTGAGGATTTGGGGGAGCTGTTCTGAGTAAGCTTGTGTCTCCGGTTATGGTTTAGCTGCATTTCTGAAGTTGTTTTTGAGTCCCTGCCAGCACTCGTAATACTCGTGTTGAAGGATGCGGGATTCGAGCGCGAAGCGGGTGGGGCGTACCACCATTTGCGTTTCAAACATAAAGGCGAGGGTACCGGGGAGGTAGACGGGTTTGAGGTCGGCATCGGTTGCCTTTTCCCATGATTCAAGGTCGGGGCCGTGGCCGCTCATGCAGTTGTGGAGGCTGCATCCGCCGGGGACAAAACCTTCCGCCTTGGCGTCATACTGGCCGAGGATGAGTCCCATGAACTCGTTCATCATATTGCGGTGAAACCAGGGCGGACGGAAGGTATGCTCGGCGACCATCCAGCGTGGCGGGAAGATGACGAAGTCGCAATTGGCGGTGCCGTGGACGGGCGATGGCGAGGTGAGGACGGTGTAGATCGAGGGATCAGGATGGTCAAAGCTGACGGTGTTGATGCAGTTGAAGAGGTTGAGATTGTACTTGTAGGGGTAGTAGTTGCCATGCCAGGCGACGACATCGAGGGGCGAGTGGTCGATTTCGGCCTCCCATAGCCTGCCGAGGAACTTGCTGACGATGCGGTAGTCGCCGTCGATGTCTTCGAAGTCGGCTACGGGTGCGAGGAAATCGCGGGGGTTTGCGAGGCCGTTGGCGCCGATGGGGCCGAGGTCGGGCAGGCGGAAGGCGAGGCCGTAATTTTCGCAGATGTATCCGCGGGCTTCGTGTTCTTCCAGCTCGACACGGAACTTGACGCCGCGCGGGATGACGGCGATTTCGCCGGGGGCAATGTGGAGCGAGCCGAGTTCGGTTTGCAGGAGCAAGGAACCGAGTTGGGGGGCGATGAGGAGTTCACCGTCGGCAGAGTAGAAGAAGCGGCGCTCCATGCTGGCGTTGCAGGCGTAGAGGTGGATGGCGACGCCGGACTGGAAGGCAGGATCGCCGCCACCGCCCAAGGTGACGATGCCGTCAACAAAGTCGGTGCGATGCTCGGGGATGGGGAGGGGGTTCCAGCGGAATTGCGTGGGGGGCGTGGGAACTTCGGTGAATGGTCCGCCGCGGATGAGGCCGGAGTGGATTTCTTCAAAGGGCTTATGGGTGACGGAGGGCCGGATGCGGTAGGTCCAGGTGCGGCGATTGGTGGCGCGGGGCGCGGTGAAGGGGGTTCCGCTGAGCTGCTCCGTGTAAAGGCCGAAGGGGGTTTTCTGGGGTGAATTCTGGCCGTGGGGCAGCGCGCCCCTGACGGCTTCCGAGGCGAATTCATTGGCAAAACCTGACTGGTAGGGCAGCGAATTGGACATGGGTGAACCTCCAGAGCGTCCGGCGGGAGAAAATCCAGGGAAACAGATTAAGCTAACGGGCTGCGCTCGAGTTGGCAAATTCTGGGACCGCGCGGTCCGGGATGCAGCTATGCTGGCGCTATGAGCTCAGATGCGGAACTGATTCAGATCGTGGATGCGGCGACGGCGGCTTCCGCAGAGAGAGCAGGCCATTGGCTGGCCTGCAGGCCGGGTTGTACGCAGTGCTGCGTGGGGGTGTTTGCGATTTCCGGGCTGGATGCGTTGCGCCTGCAGCGGGGGCTGAAAGAACTGGAAACAACGGACCCAAAACGGGCGGAGGCGTTGCACGAACGGGTGAGGGCTTCACTGGAGCGGATCATGCCTGAGTTTCCAGGGGATGTGGAGACGGGAC
>CAZWSD010000197.1:0-6579 GCA_964636535.1 uncultured Acidobacterium sp.
ACCGCGTAACGTCACGCCATCTGGAATGGTAAGGTTTCCCCTGATTCGATATTGTCCTGGCGGAGCATAGACTGTACCCCCTCCATTCTTGTGGGCCGTATCCAGCGCCCGCTGGAACGCGGATGTATCGTCGGCAATCGCGTCTCCTGCCGCACCGAAGCTCTTTACATCGATTTGTCCGCAAACTGTGCGCGACACGACTCTCTCTGCGCCCGCGAATTCATCGTCGCGCAGGAAAGGCGCAAGTCCGGCTGCCGCTCCGAATGAAAAGAGCTTGCGGCGGGAGGTTGTCATGGTTTCTTCGCACTCATCGCTGCATTACCCGTGCTTTTGGCTTCGGATATCTACCAGTTCATTAATTCTGAACGAGAAAAGTTCAACGGAATGTCGGGAAATGTAGCCGAGACAGTGAACAACCCCGCTGCGATAAGCGGGGTTGCCCAAAACAGTGTGAGCTGATGATCTGAATGGAAGTTGTGGTGTGCCTCCGTCACCAGTGGATCAAATTCTCAGGGTCATCGACCAGAATGGCCTCATACGTTTCCAGCATGGGCATCAGAGTCTGCTCCAACTCACTCTTCCACAGGTTGCCTTCGTAAAACTTCGCCTTCATGGGCTCGCGCGAGGCGAGATCGGGAAACCCGCGCATGAAGAAGAAGGTATCCGGATCTTCCACGGAGAGAAATGGGCCCAGGATCGTCATCCCGATTTCGGTGTGAGCGGGGATGGATTTTGTGCGAAAGGTTTCAAGGAACTCGGCACGCTTGCCGGGCTTGGTCTTGTAGGTGCGCATTTCGACAATCATGCAATGGCCTCCGTTTCACTTCGGCTCGGCAGCTTCAATCTGGACTCGCGTGAAGTTCTCAATGAAGTTGACTTCCCAGGTCTTACCTCCATCGAGAGAGAACGCCTGTTCGAACCGGCACGAATTTGCGGTGATTTCTGACCAAGTATGCCGGACAGAGATGATTCTTCCGTCGGGTGTTTTGTCCTGGCCAAAGAACTCGCCACTTCCATCTTTGAATCCGCCGAAGAGAGGTGGGTCAAGGTTGTCGTCGCCGCCGTGTGCATAATTGAGGCTCCACTGATGGGTGAGAGGGTTGTAGAGGCGCAGGGAAAGAACTTCGAGGTGACCGGCAGGCCCGTCGGCCTCTAGTTCCACCAGGTTGGCGTGGCCGTTCCAGACCGTATGCGTGACAGAGATTCCGTCATACTGTGTCAAGGTCGTTGAGCCGGTCAAAGGATGCAATAGCCGCGATACGTGGCTTTTCCATCTGCCGATCTGGAAATCGAAATCGTGCTGCCCGTCGTGCTCGGTGGGATATTGGCGGGCAGCGGACGGTTCCGCTGCGGCGTGTCTGGCTATAAAGAAAGCACTCGTTGAAGCGACGAGCAAGCCGCAAAAGGCGAGAACGACGGCACACTGACTACGCTTTGAACGCGGCCTGCACTGCAGTCGCGCGCGCAAGTGAAGGCTGGCTTTTTGGGAACGCGGTTTCATAAGTTATCCTATTCATCCCGCAACGTCCATCTTGGCGGGTCGATGCGTAAAGCGCAAGAAGGCACTTTGAGGTAACCCGGTTACCGTATGGAAATTGAGGCCGGTATTGGCGATTCCGATCTTCCGCAACTCGCGCTGCCCACACATTGCCCCATGACTGCAGCGCTTAACGCCATCGGCGGTAAGTGGAGCCTGATTTGCCTTTATTAGCTCGACTCTGGAACGCGCCGCTTTAATGAGTTGCGCAGGCTGATGCCCGATGTTTCACACAAGGTACTCACTGCAACTTTACGCAATTTGGAGCATGAGGAACTGGTCTGCCGTACGGTCCATGCCGAGGTTCCGCCGCGCGTTGAGTACAGCATTTCCAACCATGGCGAAAGCGTACGCCCACTGATTGAGGCCGTGCGCGGGTGGGGCCGCGAACACATGGAATGGAAGCGGAATGGCTTATCGCTGAAGCCTTGAATCAGGGAGACAAACGACGATTGGCTCGTCCGCAAGGGGTTCTCTCTGCCGGCCTTATAATGTGGGTGGCAAGCACTTCGCGCTTTCTGCGATGCGTGGGACCACGCAAACCTCAACCAGCCGTTGCCAGTTTCCGATCTCAATTCGCGCCAAGTATCGAACCGAGGAGGTGCCTCCTCGCCTGGACTAGCTGGCACTCGTGCAGAAGTCGGACAGAATTGGTTCCGTGAAAACGCCGTTTGAGTGGGAGGTCTCATCGGCAGAAAGTTGTTAGGCTCAAGGCTTCTTCGTATCAGACATCTGCCGTGGCAAACATGGCCCATTTGATCCGGCCGCGACCTTGCCTGCGGGAGGCAGCAATCTGGGAGAAAAGGTCGAGGGCGCTGACCGTCGTACGGCGAATGATGAAGACGGATTTTCGTGGTGCCTTCCTAGCTCACGTACCGAATTGAACTGCGATCAAACCACCATGCGGATAGCAACTAGTGGAGACGGGGAGTACCCCAAGGCGCTCCTTCGGTACCGAAAGTGTGAGGTCATATGCCCGATCCAGCGGACTCAACTTCAATGAAAACCAGTCAAAAAGTCGAGCTCGTCTCTAGTCCGGCCTCAACGGGAGGAGCTGGCAACGTCTTCGAACAGGCAGTAGGTGCCTATCTCCTGAGCCAATTGCTCGTCGGTGCAACTCCCCCGGTGTTGACCGATTGCTCAGTTGTGGAGATCTCATTTCAGAATGAGTATCGGGGTTGGAACACCGATGATTTTCTGCTCGTCGGGCAGACCGCCACTGGGACCAAACGCAAACTTGCCGGCCAAGTGAAACGGGGTTTCACAGTTAGTTCTGTAGACGCGGACTTCAAGAACGCAATCTTAGATTTCTGGAACGATTTCCAGAATCCCGGCGTATTTTCGACGGAGCATGACAGGCTTGCGTTCGTTGTACAGCTCGGCTCCAACACCTTGCTTCGACACTTCGGAGGGCTTCTCGACTGCGCACGCGCGTCGACCGATGCGCATGACTTTGAGAAGCGGCTGTCAACTCCCGGGCTGCTCAGCTCGACCGCCATCCGCTATTGCGACGAAATCGTGACCATTCTGAAAGGCGCGGGCAACCATGATGCTGCGCGCGCTCAGGTCTATCCGCTTTTAAGAGCAACACACATCATTAGCCTTGACCTTGCAACAAGCACTCGGCAGTCCGAGGCATCGATGAAGAGTCTTCTCGCATTTGCCGCGAAGACTGCTCCGAAGATCGAAACGGCGGCGCATACCTGGAGTGAACTAGTTATCCTTGCTGCCGAGGCAGCGACGGACGCCAAGATTCTTCGCCGTGAAGACTTGCCGGGGAAAATTCTGCTTGAATACGCTACCTGCGATGTTCAACAACCCATGATCATAAGTCTGCAGGAGCATACGTCGCTAATTCTTCAGGGCATTCGGTCAACGATAGGTCAGGCAATACATCTTCCTCGCTCAATCCTTGTGCAAGAGGTTCTCAATGCACTAGAAGCTTCGCGCATCGTGCTGCTTTCAGGAGCGGCAGGCAATGGCAAATCGGCAGTAGCTAAGGAAGTCGTTACATCCCTTGGCCGTGAATACTTCACGTTCGCGTTTCGAGCAGAGGAGTTCGGTTACCCGCATCTCGACACCACCTTGGCGATGGCAAAGATCGATGGCAGGGCCGCGAACCTAGCACCACTTCTCGCCAGTCAAGGGCGGAAGGTAATCCTCGTCGAAAGCGTTGAGCGTCTGCTTGAGAAGTCAACGCGCGATGCATTCGCCGACCTGTTAACGATTGTCAGAGAAGATCCAACCTATCAGCTTGTCCTCACTTGCCGCGATTATTCTGCAGATTTAGTCCGCGCCGCGTTCCTCGAACAATTCGGTTCTGGTTATTCCTCCGTCACGGTTCCCAGCCTGTCGGACGAAGAGTTGCACGAAGTTCAGGCTGCGGACAGTAATCTTGCGATTCCGCTATCGAGTCCTCATCTGAGGAAAATATTGGCGAATGCCTACGTTCTGGATAAAGCGAGGGCGATCCATTGGTCCGCTGAAGAAGCATTACCCGCCAGTGAACGCGGATTCCGAGACCTCTTCTGGAAGGAGATCGTACGGGGCGATCACAAATTCAGCGCGGGCCTGCCGCAGAAGCGAGATGCGACCTTCATCGAAATCGCGCTCCGTCGAGCCCGTGCGCTTAGCGTCTACGCTTCGTCATCGGGCTTGGACACCGAAGCCTTGGCCAGCCTTATCCAAGACTCTCTTGTCACGCCAGCAGGGGAGGGCTGGGATCTCGTAGCGCCGGCACATGACGTACTTGAGGACTGGTCGATCTTGCGGTGGTTGGATCGGCTCTATCTCGAAGTAGGTCAAAATCTGGCCGCGTTTCAGAAGAACATCGGCGGTCACCCAGCGCTGAGACGCGCTTATCGGAAATGGATGGGCGAGCTTCTAGAGCGGCAGCCGACTGTCGGACAAGTAGTCTTCCGAGAGGCCCTCAAGTCTCAAGAGCTCGAGACAAATTTCGCTGATGATACGTTGGTTGCTCTCCTGCAATCTGTCGCAGCGAAACCTTTGATCGAAAGCAATGAGGACGATCTCCTAGCGAATAATCGGAAGAATCTGAGACGGGTCATCCATCTCGTACGCCTCGCCTGTTTGACGACTCCTGAGTGGGCTCAAGGACATGTTGGGGCGTTCAGTCTGCCGAAAGGAGCGGCGTGGCCCGCCCTTATAGGTGTCGTAAGGCGGAACTGGACCGAGTCCGAATCTGAGCCTGAAAGAGCACTGCTCGTTTTGGGCCTGGTTGAAGACTGGGCCAAGGGTGTTTCACTCAAAGAACCCTATCCTGAAGGCGCCGAGGACGTGGCAGCCATTACCCACGAGCTTCTTGACCTGTTCGATGGTTATTCGCACGAGGAAGAGCTCAAGCGAACAATTCAGATTCTTGCAAAACTTCCGAATGCAGACAAAAAACGATACCGAGAAATACTGCTCACCCCGAGACAAATCGGACGCGATCGCTCGCGGGTTGCAGAAGAACTTCAGGAAATGCTCTTCAGCGGCCCCTTCTACGAAAGCATGCCGACTGCCAGGGATTGCAGTGTAGCTTTGATCTCATCTCTGCGGTCCCATCTCATTTGCACTGAAGAGGATTTGCGAAACGAATTGAGATGGTCAAGTTCGCTAAACACGGAACTGTATTTCGGGTTGAGGGAGCGGGCTTCGCATCACTATTTCCCGGAGAGCGCGTATCGCACGCCGATGCTGTCCATCCTGCGGCAACATCCCAGGAAAGCCATCGAGTTTCTTATCGAGCTCTTCAACCATGCAGCAAACTGGTACGCACATCCACGGGTCACTGAGCGCCTGGAGCCGGCTTTTGAGGTGAGCATTACTCTCCCAGATGGCAGCGCCAAGACCCACTGGGCGAATGAACGCCTCTGGCAACTTTATAGAGGAACATCAGTCGGTCCCCATGTGCTTCAGTCGTATCTCATGGCGCTGGAGCGCTGGCTACGGGACCTCGCAAAGCTTCAACCCAACATGTTTGATTCGATCCTTGTCGAGCTGCTCTCTCGAACCGATTGCGCTTCCATTGCTGCAGTTGTGGCGGGAGTCGCGACGGCATTTCCGTTTCAAGCAGGCGAGGCGATATTGTGCCTTCTCAGCGCTAGAGAATACATAGTGCTAGACCGAGCAAGAATGGTTGCAGACCTCTCTCCGCCATCACAGGTGCTCGGCGGAATGTTGAATGTTTCACAACAGCAGTTCTTCCGAGACGAACGTAACGAAGCCGATAAATGGCCAAGTAGAAGGGACGACCTTGAGGCAGCAGTGCGGAATCTTCAGATGACTCCATTTGCACCTCGCGTGCAAAGTCGCCTTGACGAGCTTCGTGCCGCACTCGGTCCGGTTAAGCAGCAAAGCGATGCCGATCGAATTTGGCGACTTGCTCTTCACCGAATGGACTTTCGTGGATATAGAGTAGCGGATGAAGCTGAGACGCCAGAAGCGTTACGCAAGGACGGATTCGTGCTTATGCATGCTGAAGCTCCAGACCCCGACATTCAGGAGCTCCTAGATCGCACGAACCCTCCGATGCAAAAGCAGCAACAGAATATGGGGTCGCTAATGTGGGCCTTCAAGGCATTCAAGAGAGAACTGCCGGAAACAGAGCTCGGCTCCTGGAAAGAGCGTCTCGCGACAGCGCGCACTCAAGAGGCAGAGGTGGACGAGGATCTTTTGGATCAGTGGGCTTCGGGCGGCCCAGCTATCATGGCCGCGTTTGCTGCTCGCGATCATTGGGATGACCTTTCGAGCGAGGAGAGAGATTGGGGTCTACTACAGATCGCTAATGCAATTGAATCGCAGGCAGACAACTGGAATCACTTGGCACGTGTGCAGCGATACGAGATGGCTCCTGATCGGAGTTGCGCCTTCGCTGTGGTCGCTCTGTCCGCAAAGTCGGCGGCATCTCACCAAAAAACTATCATCGACAGACTCGTTCCTTTGGCGGTCACCCATCCAGTCGGTGAAGTCCGCTGGTACGCGACGCATGCTGCCTCTGAACTTTGGCCCAATCGTCCCGAATTGGCGTTGCGTTGTGT
>CAZWSD010000198.1:0-6571 GCA_964636535.1 uncultured Acidobacterium sp.
AGGGGACGGAACCAGAGGCAGGGACAGGCGATGAGCAAGAGAAGCTTGGGAAGCAGCCACGAGGGACAGGCGGGGCCTGAGGCGGAACGTGCCTGGGGCTGGAATCCGGGAATGGGGCTGGACCTGGACTGGGTGGAGCAGGTTGCAGCCAACACGAGCGCGATTGAGCGGCGGGTGCAGACGCTGACGGCGCGGCGCACGGTGAAGAAGGAATGGCAGGCAGCGTGGCTGCTGAAGGCGGTGAGCTGCATCGACCTGACGACGCTCGCGGGCGATGACACGGCGGAGCGGGTGCGGCGGTTGTGCGCGAAGGCGCGGCAGCCGCTGAAACCGGGATTGGTGACAAAGCTTGGGATTGAGGAGCTTGGGCTGACGGTGGGCGCGGTGTGCGTGTACCACGTGTTTGTGGAGACGGCGGTGCAGGCGCTGGAGGGAACGGGGATTCCGGTGGCGGCGGTGTCGGCGGGATTTCCGGCAGGGCTTTCGCCGCTGGGGGAGCGGGTGGCGGAGATCAAACGGAGTGTGGAAGCGGGTGCGCGGGAGATCGATATTGTGATTGAGCGCGGTCTGGTGCTGGGTGGGAAGTGGCAGGCGCTGTACGACGAGATTGCGACGTTCAAGCAGGCGTGCGGGCGGGGCGTGCACATGAAGGCGATTCTGGGCACGGGTGATTTGCTGACGCTGCGCAACGTGGGCCGGGCGAGCGTGGTGGCGATGATGGCGGGCGCGGACTTCATCAAGACGTCGACGGGGAAAGAGGCGGTGAATGCGACGCTGCCGGTGAGCCTGGTGATGGTGCGGGCGATTCGCGAATATTTTGAGCGGACGGGCGTGGCGGTGGGATTCAAGCCGGCGGGAGGGATTCGGACGGCGAAGCAGGCGCTGGAATGGATGTACCTGATGAAGGAAGAGCTGGGGCGGCCGTGGCTGGAGCCGCGGTTGTTCCGGTTTGGCGCGAGCGGCATGCTGACCGATATTGAGCGGCAACTGGAGCATTTTGTGACGGGGCGGTATGCGGCGGCGTACCGGCAGCCGATGGCCTGAGAGAGATGGAGCAGGAGGAAACGGATGAGCATCCTCGAGAAGTTTGAGACGCTGGAGTACGGGCCGGCGCCGGAAGATCCCAGGGAAGCGATGGCGTGGCTGGAGGGACACGGTCGGCGTTTTTGTAACTTTATTGGTGGCAAATGGCGGGAGCCCGCGTCGGGCGGGCGGTTTGAGACGGCGAATCCGGCGACGGGCGAGGGGCTGGCGAGCGTGGCGCAGGGAACGGCCGAGGATGTGGATGCGGCGGTGGGTGCGGCGCGGTCGGCGCTGGGTCCGTGGCAGGCGCTGAGGCCGCATGCGCGGGCGCGGTACCTGTACGCGATGGCGCGGCAGGTGCAGAAGCATGCGCGGCGGCTGGCGGTGCTGGAGACGATGGACAACGGCAAGCCGATACGGGAAAGCCGAGACATAGATATTCCGCTGGTGGCGCGGCATTTTTATCATCACGCGGGCTGGGCGCAACTGCTGGAGCGCGAGTTTGCGGGTTATAGGGCGTGCGGGGTGGCTGGGCAGATTATTCCGTGGAATTTTCCGCTGCTGATGCTGGCATGGAAGATTGCACCGGCGCTGGCGGCGGGTAATACGGTGGTGCTGAAGCCGGCGGAGTTTACTCCTTTGACGGCGCTGGCGTTTGCGGAGTTGTGCGAGGAGATTGGGCTGCCGGCGGGTGTGGTGAACATTGTGACGGGGGATGGGCGTACGGGCGAGGCGCTGGTGGCGCATCCTGACGTGGACAAGATTGCGTTTACGGGGTCAACGGAGGTGGGACGGGCGATTCGCAAAGCGACGGCGGGAACGAGGAAGAAGCTGTCACTGGAGCTGGGCGGGAAGTCGCCGTTCGTGGTATTTGAGGATGCGGACCTGGACAGCGCGGTGGAGGGCGTGGTGGACGGTATCTGGTTTAACCAGGGGCAGGTGTGCTGCGCGGGGTCGCGGTTGCTGGCGCAGGAGGCGGTGCTGGAGACGATGACGGCCAAGCTGCGGGCGCGGATGGAGCGGCTGCGGCTGGGAGATCCGCTGGATAAGGCGGTGGACATGGGGGCGATTGTGGCGCCGGTGCAGCTGGAGCGGATTGAGCGGCTGGTGGCGCGGGGCGTGGCGGACGGGGCGAGGTGCTGGCAGCCTGAGGCAGGGCTGCCGGAGCGGGGATTGTATTATCCGCCGACGCTGCTGACGGGGGTTCATCCGGCGTCGGTGGTGGCGCAGGAGGAGATATTCGGGCCGGTGCTGACGGTGATGAGCTTCAGGACGCTGCCGGAGGCGGTGGAGCTGGCCAACAACACGGCTTACGGGCTGGCGGCGAGCGTTTGGAGCGAGAACATCAACGTGGCGCTGGAGGCGGCGTCGCGGATCAAGGCCGGGGTGGTGTGGGTGAACGGCGCGAACCAGTTTGACGCGGCGTGCGGGTTTGGGGGTTATCGCGAGAGCGGATTTGGGCGCGAAGGGGGGCGCGAGGGGATGTATGCGTATATGAAACCGTCATGGTTACATGATCTCCAGGCGCCGCCGGCGGCGGACGCGGGCAGGGGCGGTGAATGGCCCGAGGCCGAGGCGGGGACGCCGGCGATGGACTGGACGGTGAAGCAGTATATCGGGGGGAAGCAGGCAAGGCCGGATTCGGGGTACAGTTTTGCGGTGCATGGACGCGATGGAGGGTTGCTGGGCGAGGCACCGCTGGGAAACCGAAAGGATATTCGGAATGCGGTGGAGGCGGCTCACAAGGCGTCTGGATGGGCGAGGGCGAGCCAGCATAACCGGGCGCAGGTGCTGTATTTTCTGGGGGAAAACCTGGCGCGGCGGGAGGCGGAGGTGGCCGAGGGGCTGGGTCGCGTGGTGGGCGAGGAGCAGGCGCGGCGCGAGGTTGGTCTGGGGATCGAGCGGATTTTTGCATATGCGGCGTGGGCGGATAAGTTTGACGGGGCGGTGCATTCGCCCGCCGGGCGGAAGGTGACGCTGGCGATGAAGGAGCCATTGGGGGTGGTGGGCGTGATTTGCCCGGTGGAGGCTCCGCTGCTGGGAATGATTTCGACGGTGTTGCCGCTGGTTGCGATGGGCAATTGCGTGGTGGCGGTGCCGTCGGCGCGTTATCCGCTGATTGGCGGGCATCTGTACCCGTTGCTGGAGACGAGCGATGTGCCGGGCGGGGTGGTGAACTTAGTGGCGGGACGCGAGGCGGAGCTGGCCAAGACGTTGGCCGAGCACGACGATGTGAGCGCGGTGTGGCATTTTGGCGATGCGGGGGGGTGCGAGCTGGTGAAGCGGGCATCGGCGGGAAATCTGAAGCAGGTATTCACGCATGAGGGATGGCGGATCGACTGGTTTGATGCGGCGCAGGGCGAGGGCGAGTGGTATCTGCGGCACGCGACGCAGGTGAAGAATATCTGGGTGCCTTACGGGGAGTAGGAAGGCTTCCGGGAGAATTTGGCGGACGGGCTGCGCCTGTCAACTCTTTCAGGGTAAAAAGCTCTAGCGATGCGGTTGGGCGTGGAAGGGAGCGTAGGCGGGCTCATCGGGCGAGATGGGAGCGCACTCGATGCGGTCGCGTCCCATGCGTTTGGCGGCGTACAAGGCGTTATCCGCGGCGGTGATGAGGCTTTGGCTGGTGGCGAGGCTTGGGGTTAGCGCGGCGACGCCGATGGAAAGGGTTATGCCCGGGAGAGTCCTGCCGCGGAGCATGCGGACGCGGCTTTTTGTACAGATGGAGATGGTGGTGAGGCGCTCGCAGGCGGCATTGATATCGCAATCGGGGAGGAGAAAGAGGAATTCTTCGCCGCCGTAGCGGCAGGCGATGTCTTCGGCGCGGAGGTCCTGGACAAACTGGGCGGCGAGTTCGGTGAGGACGAGGTCGCCGGCGTCGTGGCCGTAGGTGTCGTTGTAATGCTTGAAGTGGTCGATGTCGAGCATGGCGATGGTAAGTGGAGCGCCGCGGCGGAGGGCGCGGCGGAGTTCGCGGGGCATGATTTCCATGAGGTATCGACGGTTGAAGAGGCCGGTGAGTGGGTCTCGAAAGGCCTGTTCAGCGAGGGACTCGCGGAGGTGGAGATTGGCGAGCGAGAGCCGGACGACGTCTGCAAAGGAGTGGAGCAGCTGGCGGGTTGCATCTTCGAAGACGGCGCCGGGATCGAGGATGAGGGAGACGACGCCTTTTGTTTTTCCGTGGATGTGGAGCGGGAGGCAGAGGGTGGGATTCGCGCGCGAGGGGTGGAGGCAGCGGCAGGGAAGGGCGTGGGAAGCCGGGGTGATCCCATGCGGGAGGTCCGTGGTCATGACGAGGCAGTCCTGGGGCGGGAAGACGGGGACGGAAGGGGGATTGCCCCAGGCGGCAACAGGTGTGAGCAGGGTGGTATCGGGATCGAGGATGGCGAGGAAGCCGGTTGCCGCGGGAAAGAGGAGAGCTGCCTTCTCGGCGACGATGGGGTAGGCGTCATTGACGGTGTTGCAGGACTGGAGCATGTCACTGAGCCTGGCAATGGCGGTGAGGTCGGATTCGCGCTGACGAAGCTGGGTGAGGGTGTGCTCCTGTTCGATTTTCATGCGGATGAAGTCGGCGAGGCGCTGGTGATTTTCGCGGCCGACGAGGATCATGACGATGAGGAAGATGAGGAGCAGGCAGCTCGCGGCGGTTGTAAAGAGATGGCCCTGAACGAGGAGGGCAAGGATCATGGGCGGCGTAGAGGCGCCTACAAATGAGTAGAGCGCGGGGAGGTGGGGCGAGAGGCGGATGGCGGCGCCGGCAGATAAGCCGCCCATGACAAAGGCGGCGAAGAGGTAGTAGATGGGTTGCGGTGAGACGAAGGGTGTAAAGGCGACGAGGCCCCAGAGGCAGCCGGTGAGGAGGGTGGCGAGAGAGAAGAGGCTGGCCCAATTTTCGATGGGCTCGGACTGGCGGTCGCGTTTTTTGAACTGGAGCCAGAGGATGAGGCGCAGCAAGACGATGAGGAACAGGAGGATGAGCCAGGAGAGGGAGATGGGCCAAGGGAAGATTGGCCAGAGGACGGAGGCGGTGGCGAGGGCGGCGGCGCCGTTGATCATGGGGACGGACGGGGAGCCGAAGAGCAGGCAGATGAGTTCTCTGCGGACAGCAAGGTCAAGGGTGTTCGGAGTTGGCTGTACGTTCTCGCCCATATCCATGGAGAAGATCCATTGCCTTTGTGCTGTGAGGCGAAGTCATGTCCGCAGTCGTCACTGGAGGCTTTGAGTTTCTCCCACTTCTACCTTTGGCATATCGGACGTACCGGCGCAAGACTTTATGGCAAATCGTGAGTAGCTGTATCGATCGACACAGTTACCATGTTGCCGCTCCCTGGTGGTCGCGTCGACGGAGTGTCGCGGCATCTGGAGAGAGCGACTCAGGAATTGCGATAGAGCGGGCATAGGGAGAGATGAGGCGGAGTTCGGGCCGGGTTGGAACTCCGCTTTGCAGAGGGGGAATTTCGCCCGCGAAGCCAGCTGGCTCGCAGGGGGCGGGGGGCCTTTAAGAGCGAGGCGGCGTGATGGAGGAGGATTCGGCCGAGGGGTATTCGAGTTCGCGGATTTGGAGGCGGTAGTCGATGAAGAAGCCGATGCCGAGGGTGAGTGGAACGACGGAAAGGGCTGCCAGGGTGAGGACATCGTGTTCCTGAAGGATCCAGACGAGGAGGAAGGCGAAGAAGGCGGTGCCGAGGCTGATGGAGATGAGGACAATGGCGGCGGTACGGAGCCCGCGGGCTCGGCTGCGCGGGTCGTAATTGACGGGTTCGGGCAGGGGTTCGGGCGGCAGTGGCAGGCCGCGGGCGATGGCGGCGAGGCGCTCTTCACTTTGCAGGCGGCGTTTTTGGTACTGGGAAACCTGCGCAGCGACGATGATGCCCAGGACCATGGCGAAACAGGCGACGGGAACGATGAATGGGCTAGCCCACATGGAGATGAAGTAGAGCATGGTGTCCTCCTTAAGTTGACGGAGGGATTAGACCGGGGTGGGGGAGGAAAGTTTCAGTAGCGTGGGTGAAACTTTGGGCGCAGTCGGCGGTCAGATACAGATTGGCAGAGGAACTCCAGTTCGAAGAGGTGGTGCGGCGGCATCAGGAGTTTGTGTTCCGGATGCTGGCGCGTCTGACGGGCTCGCGGGAGCAGGTGGAGGATCTGGCGCAGGAGGTATTTTTGCGGCTGTATCGGGGCCTGGGGGATTTTCGTGGCGAGGCGAAGCTGACGACGTATTTGTACCGGATTGTGCTGAACGTGGCGCAGGATGAGTGGAAGCGGCGTCGGCGGGAGCAGGGGAATACGTCGTTAAGCGACCCGGATGCGGGCTGGGAGAACCGGCTGGCGCATGGGGGCGCGAATGCCGAGGAGCAGGTGCGGCGGGCGGAGATGCGGCGGCGGGTGAACGAGGCGCTGGGGGAGTTGAGCGAGTCCGAGCGGGGGGTGCTGGTGCTGTTCCACCAGGAGGAGTGCACCTATGAGCAGATAGCGCAGGTGCTGCAGATGCCGGTGAATACGGTGCGGACGCATCTGCATCGGGGAAGGCATCGGCTGAAGGCGATAT
>CAZWSD010000199.1:0-6558 GCA_964636535.1 uncultured Acidobacterium sp.
AGCCGATATTCTCCACCTACCTTCATTGCGAGCTTCACCTTGCTCGTGTCCACAGCGGGATACGGAAGGATACTTGCCAGGTCGTAAAGAGGCGCGAGACGCACGGCTCCATTCTGGCCGAGAAGCAGAGAGTAGTTCTTCGCATGAGCATCTGTTCCAGCGATCAGCCAGTTGAATGCAATGGCGTCCAGAAACGATTGAACATCGTCTTCTGGACTGCTGGACTGCTCCCTCAGCAGTTCCACGATTCTTTGTATGCCCGGCCCGCCATCGCTTTCATATTTGCGCGTCGGGTGAAGGCCGAGTGCCTGACACATATCTTCCTGGTGGATGCGCACCCATCGTCCCCCGGCGCGCGCGCGGTCGTAGCGCTCGACAACGATCGCAATCTCATCCTGAAAGCGCACGACGCTGGAGTTGGGAACAATGAGGCCGAGCGCGCGCGCCAGTTGCAGGGAGAAATGCTCGTTCTCTGCGTGTCCGTCCCACTCTCCTGTTGGCGGTTTCAGGATGTGTGTGGTTGGGATGCGGCCCGAGGGCACTCCCCAACGCTTCCGCTCAAATAGAAGCGCCGTCTTTGGCTGTGCACCTGCCAGGCTGAATTGCCCTGTGTCGCTTGCGGACCGCCATGCAGAATGGTCGGCGCGCAAGGTCCGCAGGCGCTCCGCTACATCCTCTTCTGTGAGCCATTGAATCTCCCTTGCAGCCGGTTCCGCGATCAACGTCTCCAATCGCTCCGGGCTGACGAACTGAACAGCTCCGGCACAGTCCTCGCCAACATGGGAGATCAGCCGAAAGACGTTCTTCGGGGAAACCTGGAAGCGCTTGCCCCAGCTCTGGAGAACACGGTCATTATCCGGCAGCAATCCCCACAGGAACGCCTCTATCCGTGCGTGGCCGTGGGTCGCCGAGCCGAGAGGCATCGACAGCGAGAGTGGATACGCATTGGGATCGTCTCTCCACGTCTGGCTGTAGGTGAATGAGAGACGGGAGTCCCTGTAATGAATGGTCCCGACCTCCCGGCCATCCAGCAGAGCAATGAGCTGATTTGTCATGGGCGTTTTTTCAGTGAATCGAGAATGTTGTTAATGTCTACATTCCCAGGTTCGCTGGCCGCGACTGTCTTTTGCGTGCGGTCGGCTGCAAGGTCAAGGGAAACTCCTAATGCCTTGAGTGTTCGGAGAACAAGGCCGATTTCAGCGCGCGGCTTCCCCTGCTCCACTTCCACAATCCACTTGCGGCTAGTTCCCGCCTTCTTCGCGAGATCGCTCTGATCCATCGCCAGCTTGACGCGGCGCTCCCGAATGAAAGCGCCCAAATCAGCTGCAGTCCGTATCCGCATAGCCGGAACCTCCCTACGCTTCACCATGAGAGTAACCGAACGGTAACATATTGTAAAGAGAGCGAACGGTTACTTCATTTGATGTAACCGTTCGGGACAAGAGACCATGCCTCAAAGGCTCTTTCGAGGTTTACCGCTGGATTGGATAAAATCTACGGCTTCACGGCCTTGGGCCTTAGACTGTTGACTGGACGGATTTACCATATCCTTGTGATTTCATTGAGGTTTTCAAAACCCTACTGCAAGCAGGTAGCTGCTGAGGGCTTGGGGCAACTTCCATGAGGTCAGATCTTTCGGTTATTTGGGTTGAAATGGAGCGAAAACAATAGTGGACCAGGCTACACATAACAAAATCGTCTCCTTTATCTGGGGTATCGCCGATGATGTTCTGCGTGATCTATTCAAGCGCGGCAAGTACCCCGATGTCATTCTCCCCATGTGCGTGATCCGACGCATGGATGCGGTGCTTGAACCAACGAAGCAAGCCGTCCTCGATACCAAGAAGATGCTGGATGCTGCTCTCATCACCGAGCAACGAGCTGCTTTGTGCGGCGCGTCCGGCCAGGCCTTTTACAACACGTCAAAGTTCACTCTCCGTGATCTCAAATCTCGCGGAAGCCAGCAGCAGTTGCTCGCAGATTTCGAGGACTATCTCAACGGCTTTTCTCCCAACGTCCAGGACATCCTCGACAACTTCAAGTTCCGCAATCAGCTTCCGACGTTGTCCAAAGCCGATGCCCTCGGCACATTGATCAACAAGCTCCTCGATCCAGAAATCGATCTTTCCCCGGCAGGCGTTGACAATCACTCGATGGGGACCATCTTTGAGGAGTTGGTCCGCAAGTTCAACGAAGACAATAACGAAGAAGCAGGCGAGCACTGGACTCCGAGAGATGCCGTCCGCCTCATGGCGAATCTGATATTCCTGCCCGTTGACAAAGAGATCAAGTCAGGGACGTACCTGCTATACGACTGCGCCTGCGGAACAGGTGGAATGCTCACAGTCGCAGAGCAGACCCTGATCGAGATTGCGGCGAAACAAGACCGATCCGTGAAGTGCCTCCTCTACGGCCAGGAGATCAATCCTGAGACCTATGCGGTCTGCAAGGCCGACATGCTGCTCAAGGGTGAAGGCGAAAGCGCGGACCACATCGTAGGCGGAGCGGAGTGGTCTACCCTTGCGCACGACGCCTTTCCTGCGCAAGAGTTCGACTTCATGCTCGCCAATCCTCCGTATGGCAAGAGCTGGAAGAAGGATCTGGAAGCGATGGGGGGCAAGGACGGAATGCGTGACCTGCGATTCAAGGTCATGCACGAAGGCGAAGAGCTTTCTCTTGTGACTCGCTCCAGCGATGGCCAAATGCTTTTCCTTGCCAACATGGCTTCGAAGATGAACGGCAAATCGGCCCTGGGCAGCCGCATCGCAGAAGTTCACAACGGCTCCTCGCTCTTCACCGGCGATGCAGGCCAGGGAGAGAGTAATATCCGCCGCTGGCTGATCGAGAACGATTGGCTTGAGGCCATCGTTGCACTGCCGTTGAACCTCTTCTACAACACCGGCATCGCAACCTATATATGGGTGCTGTCCAATAGGAAGCCCGAACACCGCCGTGGTCACGTTCAGTTGATCGACGCCAGCCAGTGGTTCAAGCCGCTTCGTAAGAACCTTGGCAAGAAGAACTGCGAGCTTTCGCCCGAGGACATCGAACGCATCAGCCGCACGTTCCTTGAGTTCAAGGAGACCCCAGAGTCGAAGATATTCCCCAATGCCTCCTTTGGATACTGGAAGGTAACCGTAGAGCGCCCGCTCCGCCTGCACAGCCAACTGTCTCTCAAGGCAATCGAGACGCTCCGCTTCGCCTCTGGAGACGAGGAGATTCGTTCTGTCCTCTATGAAGAATTCGGCGATCCGCTATTCACCGCATTCGCGAAGATCTTACCTGCACTGGAAGTCCGCTTGAACGACTGGGGAGCCGAGGCAGAAGAAGAGGACGAGGAAGAAGGCAGTGGTACGAAAAAAGGTCTGCCGGAAAAGAAGAAAAAGAAGCTGCTCGACCCCAAAACGTGGGAGCGCGATGGCCGGCTGGTTGAGGTGGCCACGAAGCTGCGCGCCGGGCTTGGCGAGATGCTTTTCGAAGACCACAATATCTTCCGAGACCGCGTAGACGACGAGCTAAAGAAGCTGGCCATCAAACTCTCTGCCGCCGACCTGAAGCTCATCCTTCGTGCCGTAAGTTGGCGCGTGGAGACGGCGCCGCCGGTCATCGCCAAGGTCCACAGGCCGGGCAAGGCGACTGTCGATCCACTTTATGGCCGCTACGCCTCGCCCGTAGGCGATAGGAAACTTGTGCTCGAATATGAGCCGGACTCCGACCTGCGCGACACCGAACAGATTCCGCTGCTTGAAGATGGCGGCATCGAGGCTTTCATTCGCCGCGAGGTGCTGCCCTATACGCCCGATGCATGGGTCAAGGAAGACGCCACCAGGATCGGATACGAGGTCAGCTTTACGCGGCACTTCTACAAGCCGCAGCCATTACGCACACTCGAAGAGATCAGCGCGGATATTCTGGCCATTGAAAAAGAGGCCGAGGGGCTCTTGGATGGTCTGCTCACGGGGGCGACAAAGTGAGAGAGATTCTTGGTAAAGCCAAAACGGTCCGGGAGCTGCTCAAGGGAGTGAAGTACTCCATTGACTACTACCAGCGCGAGTACAAGTGGCACGAAAAGCAGATTCGCGAGCTCGTGGACGACCTCAGTGACAAGTTCCTGGAGGAATATCAGCCTTCTCACGCGCGCAGCAAGGTCGCAGACTATCCCCACTACTTCCTCGGTTCCATCATCATAAGCAAGAAGGAGAGCGTCGGATACATTGTCGATGGTCAGCAGCGCCTCACCAGCCTTACGTTGCTGTTGCTCCTCCTCCGCAACCTACAGAAGAGCCACGAAGAGAAGGTCAACGTTGATGAACTTATCTTTTCGGAGCGCTATGGACAAAAGTCTTTCAACCTTCATGTCGACGAGCGCACTCCTGCGATGGATGCGCTCTACGAAGGTCAGCCCTTTGATGTGACGGATCGGCCTGAGTCGGTGCAAAATCTTGTTCAGCGCTATCGCGATCTAGAGGTCTACTTTCCGGAAGAGCTTCGCGAAGCGGCACTTCCGTACTTTATTGACTGGCTCCTTGAAAACGTACACCTAGTCGAGATCACCGCGTACTCGGACGATGACGCCTACACAATCTTCGAAACGATGAACGACCGTGGGCTGTCGCTCAGCCCGACGGACATGCTCAAGGGATACCTGCTTGCAAATATCGACGAGGCTAAGCGAACAGCGGCAAACACACGGTGGCGAGACCGCATCCGTGAGCTGAACGATGCTGGCAAGGAAGTCGAGGCGGATTGTTTTAAGGCATGGCTTCGCAGCCAATACGCTACCAAGATTCGTGAGCGTAAGAAGGGCGCAAAGCCCGAAGACTTTGACCGCATTGGTACCGAGTTCCACCGCTGGCTCCGCGATGCTGCTCCCACGGTAGGTCTCAAACAAAGCGATGACTTTTTCCGTTTCATCGACCGGGACTTCGATTTTTACAGTCGGCAATACCTGCGCCTCATCGAGGCAGCGGAAAACCCAACCGTGGGCCTGGAGCATGTTCTTTACAATGCGCAACAGGGCTTCACGCTGCAATACATGCTGCTGCTAGCGCCGCTTCGTCCCGATGATCCTGAGCCTGTAGTCATCCGCAAAACCGGGCTCGTCGCTCAGTACCTCGACATACTGCTCACTTGGAGGCTCTGGAACTTCCGAACCATCGCCTACTCGACGATGCAGTACGCCATGTTTGTAGTGATGCGTGACATTCGTGGACTTGCCCCGGACGCCCTGGCGCACAAGTTATACGAGTTCCTCGCCAAAGAGGATGAGACTTTTGCCACCAATGATCGCTTGCGGATGCACCAGCAGAATCGCTATGCGTTGCATCGCATCCTGGCTCGACTCACCGATTACGTTGAGACGCAATCCGGGCAGCCATCGCGCTACCTGGATTATGTGAGTGAGGGCAAGACTCGCTATGAGGTGGAGCATATCTGGGCAGACCATCCAGAGCGGCATACGGCTGAGTTTCCACATCCGGCTGACTTCGCGGAACATCGCAATCGCATCGGTGGTTTGCTGCTGCTTCCTAAGAGCTCCAATGCCAGTTATGGAGATCTGACCTACGCGGAGAAGTTGCCCCACTACAACACCCAGAACCTGCTGGCTCGCTCCTTGCACTCGCAGTGCTACGACCATAATCCGGGCTTCCTTCGCTTCAAGGAGAACAGCGGATTACCATTCGTCGCGTTTGAACAGTTCCAGAAGGCCGATATTGAAGCCCGCAGCTTGCTTTATCGGCAGATTGCAGAGCGAATCTGGAATCCGGAGAACCTGTTGAAGGAGGTCGGACAGTGATGATTGCCGGTCTCAAACCGTATGCGGAATACAAGGAGTCTGAGCTTCCGTGGCTCGGTAAAGTGCCTGCGCATTGGGATAAACGCCGAATGAAGTTTCTCTTCAAAGAGCGCATTGAGAAGGGGTTCCCGAATGAGCCTTTGCTAGCGGCAACACAAAGCAAGGGAGTGGTAGAAAAAAAGGACTATGGAACACGCACTGTGACGGCTACGAAGGACTTTCACCTCCTCAAGCTGGTCGAAACAGGCGACTTCGTGATTAGCCTTCGTTCATTCGAGGGGGGCATTGAGGTGTCGCATTGCCGCGGCATCATCAGCCCTGCGTACACGGTCCTCTCTCCAAAAGCGGAAGCAAGCCAAGGCTACTACTCTCGATTCTTCAAATCCTTCAACTTTATTAGCAGTCTGACGCTTTTCGTGACAGGGATTCGAGAAGGGCAAAATATCGATTACGTGCGCCTTAGCCGCGCCTATATGCCATTACCTCCTGCTAATGAACAAGTGGCAATTGGGAGGTTTCTGGATTGGGCGAATGGGCGGCTGGAGCGGGCGATTCGGGCAAAGCGGAAGGTGATTGCGCTGCTCAATGAGCAGAAGCAGGCCATCATCCATCGTGCAGTCACCCGCGGCCTCGATCCCTCTGTCCCTTTCAAGCCCTCCGACATTCCTTGGCTCGGCGACATTCCACTGCATTGGGAGATGCCTCTCTTTGGTCGCTTACTTAGGGGAGTCGAACAGGGCTGGAGTCCAGTCGGATCTGAG
>CAZWSD010000200.1:0-6519 GCA_964636535.1 uncultured Acidobacterium sp.
CAAGATGCTGGCAGAACTCAACGCCATGCTTCCGTCAATCCTGGACAGAGCATTCAAGGCGGAGCTGTAGGCGTATGAAAAGTAGGCGAGGTATTGGTGGTGCTGAGAGAAGTGCAATGATGAGTGATGACAGCTATTCCTCTCTTTACCGCTCCGCGGATGCTGTGTCACTCAAGGCTCAAGGCACCCATCTTCTTTTCCGCAGGGTCTACCTTGGATCCCTCGTGCTAGGCAGTGCAACTAGCACATTTACGGCCATTGGATCTGAGACCGTGAATACATGCCTCTACACTGTGCTGGCTATAGTGCTCGTTGTCGGATTTCTGATCCTATGGATTATGCGGGCAAGGCAGGATGACAAGATCTGGTTTGATGGCCGTGCCGTGGCCGAATCAGTGAAAACGTCTGCTTGGCGATTCATGATGAAGATACCCCCTTTCCATGAAGACAGCAGTGCCGAGGCACTGTTCCTTGCCGACCTCAAAGAAATACGCGAGGCGAGGCCGCATTTGGGAAAATACCTCGCTACCGCAATGAATGCTACCGGATCAGCGGCGGTAACCGATTTCATGAGAGAGAAGCGGTCCTCATCCTTAGAGGAACGTAGGGGCTTCTATGCCAGTGCCAGGATTCGCGAACAAAAAACATGGTATGCCAACAAGGCGAGGTTGAACGTCGATAGTGGCGCCAAATGGTTCTGCGCAATCGCGATTCTACAGGTAGTCATCGTAATACTTGCCATCGTTCAAGCCGTGTCTGGCGGATTGGAAATCAACCCTATCCCAATCGTCACTACTTTCGCTGCCGCAATAGCAGCGTGGAGCCAAATGAAGCGGCACGATGAACTGGCTCAATCTTACGCCCTCGCCGCACAGGAATTGGAGGAGATCGAGACACTCGCCAGCAACCAGGCAAGCGAAAATGCGTTCTCGCAGCTCGTCGAGCAGGCCGAAAACTCAATATCCCGCGAGCACACCATGTGGTGCGCGCGCCGGGACGTTCGTCTTTCAAAAACGGGGGGCGCCAACCCAAGAACAGGAGGATAAACACATGGCTAAACCGAAAATCTTCATCAGCTACGACTACGACAACGATAAGCACTACAAGAACATGCTCCTGGCTTGGGACAAGAACGACGAATTCGACTTCGCGTTCAGCGATCACTCGGCCGATGTGTCCATCCAGAGTACGAACGCCGAAGCAATCAAACAGGCTATATCGGCTAAGATCAACTCGGCCACCCATTTCGTATGCATCGTCGGATCAAAAACGAGCAGCAGCGGTTGGGTGACCTGGGAGATAGACAAGGCGAAGGAACTGAAGAAGAAGCTCGTAGCGGTGAAGACGGCTTCGGACAACAAAACCCCGAGCGGCCTTCTGAACGTGGGCACGTCGTGGGCGATGTCATTCACATTCGACGCCATCAAGAAGGCAATTGATGGCGCGTAAGCTGGCCAGAGAAGATGCTGACGACTGAGGATGAGACAATGGAGCAGGACCGCACATTTGACCTGTCCCTAGCGCAGACAGTTATCCCGCTACCGTGTTTCTTTCCCTCGGTATCCAGCGTGAAGACCAATCTAATGCCGGTCGATTACATTGAACTCTTGGACGCTGCTGGACACCCGCTTTTCCTCGCTTCAGCTTTTGACATTGCCAACTGCCCACCGGAGCAACGCTCGCGCATGAACGCCGCCCTGAGCCGAAGCAAGGGACGGGGCACCGCGATACTGATGGATAGCGGGAACTACGAAGGGTTCTGGAAGGGTGAACTGGCTTGGACGCCTGACCGCTTTCATGAGGTGGCGAAGGAGAGTGAATACCATTTGTGTTTCTGTCACGACAACCAAGAGCCTCCGGATACCGCAGAAGCTATCGCCGAGGATGTGGTTTCGAGCGTCCTACGCGATCAAGAGCATGCTCTGGGCACGGTTGCGCCGATCATACATGGGCCGACAGAATTGCTCCCTACCGCTGCGCGAATGGTTGCTGAGCAGTTGTTCCCCGTGTTGCTCGCGGTCCCGGAACGCGCGCTTGGGGACGGCATTATTGCGCGAACCCAAGCCGTGAGACGAATTCGGGAAGCGCTAGACGAGCTGGGCTTCTATTGTCCCTTGCATTTGCTCGGAACCGGCAACCCTCTTTCCATTGCGGTTTATGCCATGGCTGGCGCGGACAGTTTCGATGGACTAGAGTGGTGTCAAACGGTCGTAGATCACGAAACGGGTAAATTGTTCCACTTCCAGCAGTGGGATTTGTTCAACGACCAGACGGACTGGGGGAACAACGGTGCGTTGCCATATATTCAATCGGTGTTGATGCACAACCTGGAGTTCTACCAGACGTTCATGGCGGAACTGCGCGAAGCCTTGATGAATGACGAGGCAGAGGCGTTTCTGTGGCGCTACGCCCCTGACAAGCAAGCATCGCTTCTTATGAACGCTATCAGGAGAGGCGAGTGATATGACCGTCACGCGGATTCCGCTTCCTACGATAAATAACGCAATTCGAGAGGTGTGCTTCGCGCTGGAAGAAAAGCACCATCGGCTGCCTTCCTGGACCAGCATGACCGAAGACGATCTGTGGCGAGAGCTTGTCGCTTGCATTTTGGGGAGCCGGGTGCGGTTTGAGGTAGCGCATTCTGCCGTAGAACGGATGGATAGAAGACGGTTGTTCTGCGAGCATCGAAGGTCGTCTCACTTCCAACAATACGAACAGGATGTCATAGGAGCCCTGTCGGAGGGAAGCGCTTCAGGTGAGCCGAATCGCTATCCATTTTTTCGGGTTCGAGCCAACCAAATACGGAGGACGGCCGAACGGCTCTATTCAAGCAAGGAGCCCCTTCGTGAGTTTCTGGAGGACTCGCGTGACCTTCGAGATGTGCGTCGCCGCTTGACCTCGGAAGTATCAGGATTGGGGCCAAAACAGGCCAGCCTCTTTTTGCGGAATATCGGATACGCCGCGCATGTCGCGGTCTTGGACGTCCACATTCTAACCTACATGAGCTGGGTCGGCTTGATCGAGACACCTATCAAGTCAATTCCAACAGTTCGAAAGTATGAAGCGCTGGAGGACGCTTTCATAGAGTACGCCTATTCGTTCGGATACACCCCCGACTGCTTCGACCTTGCCGTGTGGGTCGTCGTGAAGGTTGCCAAGGAAGAGCAAAAGGCGTGGGAATAGTCACGCTCGTATCCGGCGGCTTCGACTCCACCCTCATGAGCTTGATGGCTCAAGAGGATGGGATTGAGCTGTTTCCTCTCTTTGTGGATTACGGGCAACTTGGGGCGGCCAAAGAATGGGAGGCATGCAAACGGCTACACGAGAAACACAGTCTGCCCTCCGTGACACGAATGGACCTGTCCGGGTTCGGGAAAACGATTCCAAGCGGCATAACCGATCGCCGGCTGAGGATCAATGAGGACGCCTTTCTGCCCGGGAGGAACCTTTTGTTCGTGTTGGCAGGGGCAGCATACGCCTTCAAGGTTCAAGCGAACAGTATTGCCCTTGGACTGCTTGACCCGACGCAGCACCTATTTCCAGATCAGACGTGGGAATTTGCGGACGCGTGTGAGACAATGATAGAAACGGTGATGGGTAGACGCATTAAGGTACTTACACCATTGATCGAGTTTTCCAAGAGTGACGTTTTGGCTATGGCTCGGGTACGCGGATTGACCGACACGTACTCCTGCCATGCCGGTGGCGATATGCCCTGCGGAGAATGCGTAGCGTGTGTGGAAATCATGAACGCGGAGAAAAGGAGTTAGCCATGGGCGGAGGCGGTGGAGGCGGCCGAGGGTTGACACTGGACCAACTGAAAGCCCTAGAACAGAGGGCCAAGAGGTCGATGAAAGACCCTGATTCGACGGGGAAATGCAACGTCTTTATCAGTTTCGCCTCGGAAGACCTTAACGACGCGAATATGCTGCGCGGGCAGGCAAAGAATCAAAATTCGGATATCGAATTCAACGATTGGTCGCTCAAGGACCCCTTTGACAGCGAGAAAGCCGAGTATATCAAGCGAGGTATCCGGGAGCGCATACGGCAGTGCTCCGTCACGGTCGTCTACGTTTCCGATGCTACGCCCGCCAGCAAGTGGGTTGATTGGGAAATACGCGAGAGTATCGCCATGGGTAAGGGTGTTGTGGCGATGCACAAAGGAAATAGTCCCCCAGCGTGCTTACCCGAAGCCGTGACAGAAAACAAAATTCTGATTGTGCCATGGAATCAAAAAGAACTAACAAAGGCCATAAAGAAGCAGTCGGGAAAGTGACTGTCAGTCTGAATTCCGTGAATTGGTGAACCAGAAGCTACCGCCCTCACACAAAATCAGCAATAGCAATGAACGCCCAGAATCCGGTGAATACCAGGTTGTTTTTGCTATCGTGAGCGACGCCGACGGCCACGAACTGACGATCCCGTTCTTCTCTCGGCTTAATCTTAACTTTAGTAATAGAGCGCATCAAGAAAGGCGCTCCGACCTCGCCACACCTTGTGTTCCTGTTCATTCGCAGGAGGTGCCGAATTCCACCATACGGAGTTGACGATGCGCGCTATGATTTCGTCCCAGTATCGCTCGAATGTCATTTTGGTGACTGTTATTCCGAAATCCTTGCAGAGATTCGCCTTATTCGCGGTGTTGAAACACACGAAGAGATCAGGGCGCTTCATCGCGAGCAAGCGGGTACCCGTCGCAAGCGGTATTTCCTTTGATGTCTGCTTCGGTACTTGCTCGAATTGTTTAACAAAATCTCGATAATGCTCACTCCTTACCTCGCCGCTCGCAGGGATGGCATCTACAGCGCGAGCGAGATGAATATTCCCTGCCATCACCTCATGCTTGAATGTCCCCTTAGCCCGCATGTTGCCGAAGTATCCTATGTCCACCTTATAGTGCTTTTCGGACTCCTGCAGACCGAGCGTACCCGCAATGGCCTTTCGTTCAATTTCCGACAGTGTGTTGAAGCCTTTGCCGGTCTTCTCACATCCTCGGAATAGGTCGGTCGTAATCTCGAGCACCCTCAGCCGCTCGGCACACTGCCTTTCATCTACTACAACCCTCCGATAGAATTTGCGCCAGGCCATCGTTCCCACAGGGGATTCGTGCAGGGGTTTCCTCCCCGGCTTGTTACCGAAGTGGTTTGCGATCGCGTCTCGCTTCGGCTTGTGCCTTTCCCAGAGGGCACGATAATCGACCAAGTTCTGAGCTTCGAACCTCTTTGCGCCCTGCCAACTGTCTTCTATCAGCTTTCTGGCATCATTGCGGAGCTTGTTTGACGGGTCATCGTCGGCCCGGATCAGAATCGCGGCCTCCGTGTTTTTCCCAAAGGCCGATGCGGTAAAATTAGGACTCCCGATGAGCAGAGCCCAGTCCTTGTTACTCTTCTTACTCTGCTCGAACAAGTAGATTTTCGGATGAAACAGCTCGTCGGTGCGAGAGACGAATCGGACCGAGCGAGATCTCCGAAACTCCTCGATAAAGTCCGGATGCGTCTGATAGAAGTGCGTGCCTACGACGATCTTCCCAATCTTGTCCTTGTTATCCTTTAATGCGTCGAAACAGGCTGAAGTCGCCCCCGCCCATGCCATTGCCCAGTAATAGCGGGTGTACCGTTGCATCAGGTCGAGGAAGTGGTGTTCCAATGTGTTCTGGGAAATCAGCTTCATTTCACACCACTCAGCGGGAGCTTGTGGCGATCATAGCGCCAAGGTACCGGAACGTGTCAATGACTTTGAGACACCGGTTGCGGGGGGTTTAGTTCGAACTTTGGTGTCATAAAAAATTTAACATATTGATCTTATTAGATTATGCTTTCAGGTTGGAGCCAGTTTACAGGGTATGGGCGGGGTTGACACCGAGGAGCCGGAAGGCCTTCTCATGGATGGTTGTCAGCCGGGTGGTCATGATGATCCTGGCCTCGGGATTGAGCGGGGTGTGGTAGACGTTGTAGGTTAGTGTGGTCAGGTCGGCCAACAGGGTGCGGAAGCTGTGAACCGGCAGGTCGTTTTCGGTGCGCTTGGGGGCATCCTTGGCCCGGGCCCTTGCCGAGCGCTGCGCCTGATTCACCGGAGTGGTCCGGGTCGCCTGCGCCTCGTCGATGTATGCGTCGTCGAACAGCAGGGGTTTGAGCTTCTGGCGCAGCTATGATGGACCCAGAAATCTAGACAAAAAAGAGGGGGGTCCCGAAGCACAATGAAACCGATCGCAAACACTATGCACCCGAGTTCAAATCGAAGGTTGTTCTTGAACTTCTCCGAGAAGATGAGGATTCTGTCTCAGTTGGCATCCGAGCACGGGATCCATCACTCCCTTCTTGTCCGCTGGAGGAGCCAAGCGTTAGACCGAGATTGGCCCCCCTAAACCCTCAAAAAAAGCCCCCTAACGCCGAGAGAATCAAGCGCTTGGGTGCTTTTCTGGGCTGCAGTGGTGCCCGCCCGGGCGAGCGGACCGAGTGCGGCATTCAACCCAGATTTTCCATTAGAACCCTACGCAGACGAAAAGACCGGCGTAAAGCA